>JBMCBU010000179.1:0-2508 GCA_048623335.1 Halapricum sp. | reverse complement strand
GCCTCCTCGCTGGTGCCGGGCAAACAGCGCAAAGGGGGCCAGTCGGCACAGCGGTTCGCCCGGCTGCGGCTCGAGGCGATCGACAACTTCTATCAGGAGGTCGCCGGCATGGCCAACGACCTGTTCGTTCCCGAGCGACACGACATGGACGGTGTTCTCGTCGGTGGTCCATCCCCGACGAAAGACGAGTTCCTCGACGGAGGCTACCTCCATCACGAACTCCAGGAGATGGTTCTGGGGAAGTTCGACGTGGCCTACACCGACGAGTCGGGCCTGTACGATCTTGTCGACGCCGCCGAGGAGGTGCTGGCCGAACACGAAATCCTCCAGGACAAGGAAGTCATGGAGCGGTTTTTCAAGCAGCTTCACGACGGGAACAAGGCGACCTACGGGTTCAACCAGACGCGCCAGAACCTCAACATGGGTGCCGTCGAGCAGTTGCTCATCAGCGAGGATCTCCGCAAGGACGTACTCACCTACGAGTGTTCGAACGGTCACACTGAGTACGAACTGATCGAGACGACGGCCGAGACGGAAAGCCACACCTGCTCGACCTGCAACGAGGAGGTGCCGGCGGCGAAAGCCGAGCGTGAGGACGCGATCGATCATCTGATGAAGCTGGCCGACCAGCGCGGGACCGAGACGGTGTTCGTCTCGAGTGACTTCGAGAAAGGCGAGCAATTGTTGACAGCCTTCGGTGGCGTCGCGGGTATTCTACGCTACTCGACTGGCGTATAATCCCGGAGGGCGCGTGCCGGAACTGGCACGCGATCGATCCGCCACGAGCGGTCGGGTGATCAGGGGAGACAACCGTAACGTCGGTACGACGATGCCCGCGGCGAGCCGATGGGTGGGTCGAGCACCCGCCTACATGGTTAGGTCTCAGTCGGAAAAGGCCCACCCCCAAATATAATAGGTACTCTCCGGTGATCAGCGCTCGTCCTCGTGCTCACTCTCGGACGGACCCAGACCGTCTCCAACGAGCGCCGGCTGATCCGGTGCTTCGAGCGCAGCCGTCTTTTCGACATCGAAGCGGTCGAGTTCCGCCCGGAGGCTCCCCGCTTGCTGAGAGAGGTCTTCGACGCGTTCGACGGCGTCCTCGATAGCGGCCGACTGGGTCTGTGTCGAGGCGGCCACACGTTCGATGTCTGCGACCGTCTCGTCGGTGAGATCGGCCACCCGGTCGACCATCTCGGCGACCTCCTGGGTCGCCCGTGACTGATCGTCAGTCGCGTCTTTGATTTCCTGGACGCCGACGTTCGTGTCCTCGGCACGGTCGGCGATATCGTCGAATGCCTGGAGTGCCTGCTCGACGGTCTCGCTTCCCTCCGCGATACGCTCGCGCATCTCGTGGATCTCGTCGACCGTCTCCTCGCTCCGCTGCTGGACGCCTTCGATCACCTCTCGGACCTCCTCGACGGCGTCCTGTGTCTGCTCGGCGAGACTCTTGACCTCGTCGGCGACGACGGCGAACCCGTTCTCGCTTTCCCCGGCCCCCGCGCGTGCCGCCTCAACGTTGGCGTTGAGCGCGAGTATGTTGGTCTGCTCGGCGATGTCGGTGATGAACTCGATGATTTCGCCGATCTGTGCCATCCCGTCGTCGAGTTGCTCGATCGCGTCGACGGCGATCCGACTCTGCTCTTGGATCTCCGCGAGTTCATCCAACGCTCCACCGGCGGCTTGCTGTCCCTGTTCGCTCGCGCTCGCGGTTCGACGGGCGTTGTCGGCCACTTGGTCGGCCGTGGCGGCGACCTCTTCGATCGTCGCCGATAGCTGTGTCGTTTCGTCGGCGACATCCGCGACGTGGCGGTGCTGTTCGTCGGACACCTGCTGGATTCCCCGAGTCGTGTCGGTGATCTCGTCGCTGGCTTCCCGGATGTTCTGGATGTCCTGGCTGGCTTGCTGGCTACGCGTGTCGACGGCGTCCGCGAACGACTGGATCTCATCGATGGTCGACGCCCACTGATCGAGCATCGTGTTGAACGACTCCGCGATCGAGCGCATCGCTTCGTTCTCCGAGTCGGTTGGCATCCGCTGGCTCAAGTCACCGTTGGCACACGCTTGCATGACTGCCTCGTACGCCTGGGCGCGTTGCTGTAACTGCTGTGCCAGTTCTTCGGCCTGCTGTTGGGCCTGTTCAGCCTCGGCCTGGGCGGCCTCTGCCCGCTCTCGTGCCGATTCGGCGTCGGCTTTCGCCTGTTCTGCGTCCTCGATCTTGCCGACCAGCGAGTCGCGCATCGTGGCGATCGAGTCGAACAGTTGGCCGATCTCGTCTCTCCGCCCGGAATCGATCTCGACCTCGAACTCGCCTCGTTCGACCGCTGTGGCCTTCGCGGAAAGACGGTCGATCGCAGAGACCGTGTTCCGACCGAACACGCCACCCACGACGAGCAGTCCGAGCAGAGCCAGCCCTGTGAACAGGTAGACCCCTTGCTGGACGTCAGAGATGAGCCCGTACGCCTGATCGGTCGGAGCGTGGACGACGACGACCCAGTCGCTGCCGAAATC
>JBMCBU010000178.1:0-2516 GCA_048623335.1 Halapricum sp. | reverse complement strand
GTAATTCCGAACTGTTAGGCACACGCGCAAACCAGTGAGCGTATGCTCATCACAGGCGCAACGTTGCCGGACGGGCGCACGCGTGACATCCGGATCGAGGGCGAGACCATCGCAGAGGTGGGGGAGCTGCTGTCGACGACTGCCGACGAGCGGTCGATCGACGCCTCGGGCAAGCGACTCCTGCCGGGGATGATCGACGTCCACGTGCACTTTCGCCAGCCCGGCTACAGCCACAAGGAGACCTGGACGAGCGGGTCGAAGAGTGCTGCCGCCGGCGGTGTGACGACCGTCGTCGACCAGCCCAACACCGATCCGCCGACGATCGACGGCCAGCGGTTCGATCAGAAGCGGGAGTTCGCCGCCGACTCGCTGGTCGATTTCGGGATCAACGGTGGCGTCACCGGCGAGTGGGATCCGGAGACGCTGTTCGACCGACCGATATTCGCGCTCGGCGAGGTCTTTCTCGCCGACTCGACGGGGAACATGGGGATCGACATCGAGTTGTTCGCCGACGCCGTCGCGCTGGCGAGCGAGCGGGACGTGACCGTCACCGTCCACGCCGAGGACGCGACGCGGTTCAACGAGAGCGCACGCGAGCGCGACGACGCCGACGCCTGGAGCGCCTACCGCACCCCGCAGGCCGAGATCGACGCCGTCCGGCGAGCCTGCACCGTCGCCAGCGAGGAGGACGCACAGATCCACATCGCTCACACCTCGACGCCCGAGGCGATAGACATCGCTGCCGACGCCGGAATGACCTGCGAGGTTGCACCCCATCACTTGCTGCTCTCACGAAATGACCTCCCTGAGCTGGCCACGTTCGGGCGGATGAACCCCCCGCTTCGCCGGGAGACCCGCCGCCGGAAAGTCTACGAGCGCGTCGCGGACGGGACCGTCGACGTGATCGCAACCGACCACGCGCCTCACACCCGCGAGGAGAAAGACGCCTCGATCTGGGACGCGCCCAGCGGCGTCCCCGGCGTCGAAACGGCGCTGGCGCTACTGCTGAACGAGGCCCGCGAGGGGAACCTGAGCTACGAGCGCGTCAGGGATCTGACGGCCGCCAACCCCGCCGCGATATTCGGACTCTCGAACAAGGGTCGCATCGAGGAGGGATTCGACGCCGATCTCGTGCTCGTCGATCCCGACGACCCCCGACCGATCCGGGGCGAAGACATGCACACGAACTGCGACTGGACGCCCTTCGAAGGGATGGACGGGATCTTCCCCGAACTCACAATGGTCCGCGGGACGGTCGTCTACGAGAACCGCCACGAGGAACTGTTCGGCGAACCCGTCGGCGAGAACGTCAGGGATAGCTGACCGACTACGACGGTCGAGACGGCTCACAGCCGGAGCGTTTGTATACGCAGCAAACGGTGTAGGGACGATTTCCGTGCGTGTGCCCGAGAAGCTGGAACGCGAGCTCGAGGCGTATCTCGACGACGAGAATCTCGACCGAAGTATGGCCGTCCGCAAACGACTGTGCTGGAGACGGAGGGGTTTCCGCGCTGGGACACTCTCGTGGAGGCGATTGCCGGCCAGCTCCAGTTGACACCGGCGATGATCGAGCGGTGTGACCAGTCACTCGCGTACGACACTCTCCACGTGCAGCTGCTCTCGCTGACCGACATCTTCGTCTTTCGAAAAGGAGGGACGGATCACCGTCGACCGCGGTGGACGGCTCAACACACACCAGCGGACCGGATCGACTGACCGGGAACTCCACGCGAAGCTCTTCCGAAAACTCGATTCACTTGCCGACTGGGAGTGTGGTTCGAGATCACTCGAGTACTGTTTGCGGTCGCTTGAGATAGACGTCCTGCTCCGTGACACGCCGGTAGACTTCATAGAGCGTCTCGACCGCCCGCTCATCGGGCGAAAAGCTGATGACTGGCGTGGTGTGATAGGCCTTGCAACTGACCAGGAAGAAATACAGCGTCCGGTGGTGTTTCGGAGTCGCGTCGACGACGCCGAGTGAGTTGCCGCCGAGGTCGTCCGAGAAGTCGTTCAGGAGACTCGCGATGTCGTCGTGCAGTTGCTCGTCCGGTCGTCGTAGCGTCGTCCCGAACGTCTGCTGGAGAAACTGACTCGTGGCCTGCAGAAACGGGTTCGTATCGAAGCCCGCAGGATCGACCTGCGCGAACGTATCGTAGAGGTCCAAGAGCGTATTCACCTCCTCGGCGGTGATCGCGATCGGCATCACTGGATCGCCCTGCGGGAGAGAGTACTCGGGGAAGGCGTGTGATGCAGGATCCGGGAGTTGCGAAAAGATGCGATCGAGTGCCATGAGGAGATGTAAGAGAGCCTCAAGCAAAGGACTGTGGGTCGCCTCGGTCAACTGCCTCGGGGTCTAGTGGTTCGAAAGGTCTTCGACCGTTCGTCATCGCGGAAGATCGAAGATCTTCCGAACGACCCCATGTATTGTCAGTGAAATGTGACTAGCGATACGAAACGAGGGCCAACGAGATGAGCAGATATACCACACACCCGACCGACACCGTATCACGATGGAG
>JBMCBU010000177.1:0-2587 GCA_048623335.1 Halapricum sp. | reverse complement strand
TCGAACCGCTCGTGTGCGGTACTCCAGGCACTGACGAGCCCCCGGCCGTCCGCGCCGAGGACCCGTGCCAGTTCGTCCAGGCTCTCGATCCGGTGCTCGCGACTCGGCAGGTGATGCAGTGTCGCGACGTACACCGCCAGACCGACGCTGTCGGACCGCAGTGGCAACCGTGCGGCGTCACCCTGAACCAGTCGCACCCCCGGATCGTCGAGCCGTTCCCGAGCCGCGTCGAGCAAGTTCCGGCTGGCGTCCAGCGCCACGACGCGCTCCGCGCGATCGGCGACGACAGAAGCGTGTCGGCCGTTACCACACCCCAGGTCGAGACCGATGCCGACCGGACCCGCGCCTTCGACGAACGTCTCGACTTCCGGCCAGGGATGCGCTCTCGTTTCCGAGAAGTGCTCCGCGATCGCCTCGTAGGTCTCGCGTACGTCGCGGGCGTCGGTATCGTCCATACGCGACGGTCGGGGAGGATCCGTATCGGCGTTTCGGATGCTTCGGTGAACTCGTCAGCGCTCTCGTCTCACGCGCCAGGTCGTCGCGTTCGTGTACGACCACTTCTCGATGACCAACTCCGAAGACGACTCCGCGAGTCGACCGAGGACACTCCCGATCTCCTTGGCAGAGAGGTCCAACTCCTCCGCGAGGAACTTGCTCTTGACGTAGACCGGTCCCTCGCCGACGCGCTGTCGGAGATGACGTTCGACTCGCCGTCGCTTGTCCGCCGTCGCCGAGGACATCAGCGGTCGCCCTCCCGGACGATCGCGGATGTCATCACAGCGAGCACACCAGCATCGATCCGGGGCTGGTGGCGGTGTCCGGCGAGCAGGCACACGACGTTCGCGCCGATCAGCGCCACGATCACGACCACCGGCCCGTCGAGCACGAGTGCGACGAGATACCCCAGCGGCAGGAGCACCGATCCCCAGAACGCGACGGCTTCGACGACAGCGACGACCCGACCGACGGCGAGGGAGGGGAGATGACCGAGCCGTTCGATTGCGGGTTCAGGACGACTCATACGCGTAGCCACACGCGGGACCTGCCAAAAGGCGGCGGAAGCTCAAAGAGCCGTTTGACGGTCCAGCGAAATCCCTTTCTCTCCTGCCCGTGATCCATGCGGTATGGGGCTGTTCGACGCGATCAAGTCGGTGCTCGGAGCACGCGACGAGAGCGATTCAGAAGCGCCAAAACCAGCGTCGTCGACAGCCGACGAAACGACGACCGAGACAGACACGACGGCGTCTGACTCCTCGGACGATGTACGTGTCGAATCGGACCAGATGGACACCAGCGGTTCGACTCCGAGCGATCCGACCACCGGTGACACCAGCGTCGGGGAATCCGGGTTCGATCACCTGACGACCGAGCCGGTCGAGGACGGTCCGGACATGGCCGACGACGCCGCGGAGTTGATCACCGAAGCCGAGGCGGGCGACGCCGACACAGCGAAGAGTGATGCCGAGGAGGCCGAGACGATCCCGGAAGACGATCCGCGCGTCGAGTTCGTCGATGTGGCGATCGACCTGGCGGAGTTCTGGGGCGAGTACGACCTCGACCTCTCGCTTTCGTCGCTCACCCGCCTGGACGATCTCGTCGCCGAGCAGTGGGACACAGAGCGCTTCGAGGACGTCGAGTTCGGGGCCGACAGCTACGACGCGAAAGTCTACACCGAGACGGCGACCCAGCTAGGTAGCTACTTCGGGGAGGTGCTGGTCCGCCAGCACGACGGGACCTGGCAACAGGAGGCCGGTACCGGCTGGACGGTCAGCGTCCCGTCGGGTCCCGACAGCGAAGCCGCCGGGGCGACGGTGTCGGTGTTCCAGGTCGCCGAGGACTGTTTGACCGGCGACTCGACCTTTACCGGCATGCACGACGCCCTGGCCGACCGGCTCAACCTCTCGGGTCGGGCCGGCGACGGTGACACGCCAGTCGACCTCGACCGGGTGGACATCGAAACTGTCGCGTCCGACGAGGAGATCGAAGACGCCGCCGACCGACTGCAGAACGGGGCGGAAGACCTCGCCGAGCGCTGGCCCGACTACGAGCTGGATTTCACCATCGAATCCCTGGATCGACTGGATCGACTCCTCGAAGCGGAACTCGACCGCGATCGCTTCGAGAACGTCGAACTCGGCGACGACACCGACCGCGAATCGATGTTGCTGACCGCCCACGTCGTCGGCGTCGCCGGGTACCTCGCGGAAGTGTTGCGCCGCCAGCGCGACGCCGACTGGGCCGATCGAGGGCGGATGGTACTGGTCGTCGAGCACAACGCGTCTCGAACCCGGATCGATCCGATCGAGGTCGCGATCGCCGCCGTCCGCGGAAACGGATCGCTCACCGCTGCCGTGCCGAACATCGGCCACGACGACGGGCCCCCGGACGCCCCATAGCGCCGTGACACCTGGCTCCACTCGGCAGGTGACTAGCGGACTCGACGATGAACCGTCTCGATGGCTCGCGGGTCACGTTCGCTCCCCGCTCGCCCGAATCGAGGACTCCCTTCGGTCGTCCTCGCGTGGCGCTACTCACCTGGCTCCACTCGGCAGGTGACTAGCGGACTCGACGATGAACCGTCTCGATG
>JBMCBU010000176.1:0-2782 GCA_048623335.1 Halapricum sp. | reverse complement strand
AACGCCAGCCTGTCGCCCGCTTCGACGCCACGCTCGGTCGTCCACCCGTAGGTGACTTCGAGGACGTACTGCCCGCGGCCGGGATAGCGCTGGTCGCGTCCGTCTTCGTCGGGACCCGGTTCGGGCGCGTGATGGATCGTCGTGATCGACCCGTCGCTGTCGGCGTAGACGATGTCGATCCCGAAGTCCATCCGCCGCATGACGAACGAGCGATCCGCGACGGACTCGAAGACGAACAGCATGCCCCGATCGTCCGGCAGGTGTTCGGTATCGCTGAGGCCCAGGTATCGCAATTCCGGGGTGTCGGCGATCGCCGCGGTGACCGTCCCGAGTACCTCACCGGCCGACGACAGGGCACGGACGGTCGTCGTCTCGTAGCGTTCGTGCACTGTCATCGCCGTGTCGGCCTCGTGGACCGCCGTCGTGGTGGCCGTCGGTCCGACCCGCACGCCCGTCGTCCGATCAGTCCTCGAGCGCTCGTCCGGGCGCTCGGACTCGATGCCCGAACAGCCTGCCAGCGCGGCGACGCCGGAACCCACGGCCAGGAGATACGCCCGACGATCCATACGCTCCGTTCGACCGCCAGCGTGAAGACGGCGGCGGTCACTCTATCGGGTATGTTCACGGCGGACGAACTCGCCGGGATCGTCGATCTGTTCGGCGCGCTCGATCGGTCGACGCTCCGACAGGCCTGTGTCGAACTCGCGTACAAGCGCGGCGAGGACCGCGAGCCTGCGAGTTTCGACGACGCCATCGACGCCGCAGTTGCCGACTATCACCTGCTGACGCTGCACGACGGCGACCTGGTGGTCTCTGGCCCGGCCGCGTTCCCCGAACTGCCGGAGGGTGCGACGGATCTCCCGCACATCCTCGATGTCGAATCGCGGACGATCGACCGCGACCACCTGGCCGAAGCCGCACAGGCACGGTTCCGTGCCGACGCCGCGGCGGCCGTCGAGGCCGACGACCGCGAGCGGATCGAGCACCTGCTGGATAGCAGCTACGAACTGGAGGTCTGGGCACCGGTCGAACTCGACGACGCGCGGCGGCGACTCGACGACGCGCTCGAAGAGTGACTCTCCAGTCGTCGGCTGCTCCTCGATACTCCGGAATGGCGGAGTTCGCCGAGAAGGTATCGCCGGCAGTATGAGTTAATAGCGTCGGCGTACGAGTATCGATATGGACCTGGGGGCGATCCGCGAGTACGATCCGGTCGAACTCGACGGCGACGTCCGGGAGGCGTCGGTGTTGGTCCCGATCCTCGATCGGTCGACCGGCCCGCACTTGCTTTTCACCAAGCGTGCCGACCACCTCGAGGATCATCCCGGGCAGATGAGCTTCCCCGGCGGTGGGCGCGAACCCGAAGACACCGACCGGGTCGAGACGGCCTTACGGGAGGCAAACGAAGAGATCGGTCTCCGTCCTGGAGAGGCCCAGTTGTACGGTCGCCTGGACGATTTCGAGACGGTTTCCGAGTACGTCGTCCGCCCGTTCGTGGGAACGATCCCTGACCGGGCTTATGCGCCCAACGATGGCGAGGTGGCCGAGATCACAACGTTCCCGCTCTCGGCCCTGCTCGATCGCCGCAACCACGAAAGCGAATGTCGCGACCACCCTCGATACGGGGAGATTCAGCTGCACTTCTTCTACGTCGACGGCTATACCGTCTGGGGTGCGACTGCGAACATGCTCGTGCAGTTCCTCGAACTCGCGACCGACTGGACCCCCCCGTCAGGACCCGACTGTGCGGCCGATCACGGTGCCGACCTGCCGACGTGATCGGTGTCGCGGCACGTGTGCGTCCTACTCGGCCTCGTCTTCGGGTTCTTCGTCTGCGGACTCGGTCGCCGCCTCGTCGGCAGACGCTTGGTCGGCCTTCGGAACCTGGACACGGAGCGTGCCGTTGTCGTGTAAGGTCGCGGTCGTCCCCTCCGGATCGATCGGCGCGTCCTCGGGGAGCGTGACGGCTCCATCGAGTGCCATTCCGCGGCCGGGCAGGACCATCTCGAAGCTCTCGTAGACGTCCCGGAACCGGTCGATCCGCACTTCGATCGTCCGTTCGGTCAGGCGGACCTGCACGTCGCTGCTGGTCACGCCCGGCGCGTCGAACACGGCCAGGTACGCCTCGTCGCTCTCCAACAGATCGACCGGAAGCGGCGTCCGCTCCTGGGCTCGTCCCATCGCCCGGCCGACGTTCTCGAGCACGGTGCTGCTGATCGTCTTCCCCACGTCTCGAAGCGAGGTCATACGCTCGCTTGGGGCGGTAGCGTCTTAGGGGTTATGTCCTCGACAGGGCGACAGGACGTCACTCGTAGCTGTCCGACACCAGTTCGTCGGCGATGCCGGTGTATTCGGCGGGCGTCAGTGACTGCAGTTCTTCGCGGACTTCCTCGGGGACGTCCATGTCGTCGAAGCGCTCCCGGAAGTCCGCCAGCGAGACGCGCTTGCCGCGGGTGAGCTCCTTGACGCGCTCGTAGGCGTCGGCATACCCCTCCCGCCGGAGGATCGTCTGGACGGCCTCGCCGATCACCTCCGGATTGTCCTGGAGGTCTTCGGCCATGACCGCCTCGTTCGGCGTGACCTTCCCGAGGCCGGTCTGGAGTTTGTCGTAGCCGATCAGACAGTGTGCGAAGGCAGCGCCGACGTTGCGTTTGACCGTCGAATCAGAGAGGTCTCGCTGGAGCCGGGAGTGGGTGACGTAATCCCCCAGAAAGGTCAGATCGGCGTTGGCCTTCGAGAGGTTGCCCTCGCTGTTCTCGAAGTCGATCGGGTTGACCTTGTG
>JBMCBU010000175.1:0-2799 GCA_048623335.1 Halapricum sp. | reverse complement strand
GCGGCCAACGATTAAGTTCCTGCCAGAACCACCTGCAGGCATGCAGACGCGCTTGCTCTCGGCCGATGTCGTTTCCGAGCAGACTGGTATCGCGGAAGTCGTCGAGGCGGTGGCGGACGCGTTCGCCGCCGACGCCCGCGGGGACGTCCAGATGCCGGCGAAGTCATACGTCGACCTGCCGCAGTACAACGGCGACTTCCGGTCGATGCCCGCGTATCTCGACGCCGGCGACTGGGACGCCGCCGCGGTCAAGTGGGTCAACGTCCACCCCGACAACGAACGGCGGTTCGATCTGCCGACCGTCATGGGGACGATCATCTATTCCGACCCGGAGACTGCCTTCCCGCTGGCGCTGATCGACGGGACGACGATCACTCGCTTGCGAACCGGGGCGGCCGCGGCCGTCGCGACCCGGGAACTGGCCCGCGCGGACGCCACGTCGCTGGGACTGGTCGGTGCCGGCATGCAGGCCCACACCCAGCTTGAGGCCATCGCGACCGTGCGGGACATCGACGAGGTGATCGTCACCGACGTCGATCCCGGGGCCGTCGAGGAGTTTATCGCGGCCTTCGGGGACCGGTTCGACGTCCGTGGCGGCACGGTCGCGGAGGCCACGCGGTGCGATATCGTCTCGACGATCACGCCGGTCGAGGAACCGATCGTCGAGGCGGTTGGCCCCGAAACGCACGTCAACGCGGTCGGGGCCGACGCGGCCGGGAAACACGAGCTCAGCGACGACCTGCTCGAGGCGGCGACGATCGTCATCGACGACTACGAACAGTGCACTCACTCCGGGGAGATCAACGTCCCCTGGCGCAAAGGGGTTCTAGATGACGAGGACATCTACGCCGAGCTGGGCGAGATCGTGGTCGGTCAGGTACCGGGCCGGGGCGACGCCGGCGGTCCCGACGGCGTGACGGTCTTCGACTCGACCGGGTTGGCGATCCAGGACGTCGCTGGCGCGCACGTCGCCTACGAACACGCCGAGGAAGCTGACGCCGGACAGCTCGTCTCACTGGTCGGAACTGACGTGTAGGTGGATCAGCTGCCGGGTTCGCCAGTCGGATCGTCTCCCACCCGGACGTCGGTCACCTCGAAGCGGGCACCACCGTCGTCGCCTTCGGTCGCGGTGATCTCCCAGCCGTGTGCGATGGCGATCTGGCGGACGCTCGCGAGCCCGAAACCGCTTCCATCATCGCTTGTCGTGTATCCGGCCTCGAAGACGCGCTCGCGCTCGTCCTCGGGAATGCCCGGGCCGTCGTCCTCGACGTAGAACCCGTTGAGAAGCGATCCGACAGTGACCGCGACCTCGTCACCGCCGTGATCGAGGCTGTTTTTCAGGAGGTTCTCAAGCAGTCGCTTGAGTGCCGTCTCGTCGGCCTGGATCGTCACGTCGGATCGGGTTTCGAGCGTCGCTGCACCGCTTTCGAGCCCGGTCCACGCCGATCGGACGGCCTTGCCGAGCGAGATCGGCTGGACGTCCGTGGCGATCTCGGCCTCTCGGAGGACCCCGGAGAGATCGTCGATCAGTTCGTCCAGTCGTTCGAGGGCGGCCTCGGCCGACTCGAGGTGCTCGCCATCACCGGTCTCTTCGAACAGTTCAACTCGGCCGCGCGCGGTCTCAAGCGGCGTTCGCAGGTCGTGAGAGAGGACGCTGCCGAAGTGTTCGAACTGGTCGAGTTGTTGTCGGAGCTGTCGTTCCCGGCGCTTGCGCTCGGTGATATCCCGCCCGATCCCGGCCACGCCGAGGACCGTCCCATCCTCGTCGACGATCCGGCGCTTGCGAAACTCGTAGGGGATCGTCCTCCCGCCTTTTGTCGCGAGATCGGCCTCGATACGCGAGTCTCCCTCGGCAAGCGCCTGCTCGATGTCGGCGGCGATCCGTGCTTTATCAGCGCCATCGAACAGATCTGCTGGATTCATCGAACGGAGTTCCTCCCGGCTGTAGCCAGTCACCTCGATCGCCCGGTCGGTCACCAGCTCGAAGTTCCCCTCCGGATCGATGACGTAGAACACGTCCTCCAGGAGGTTGAGCGCCATCTGCAACGTTTCGTGGGCATCCTCCAGCTGCGCCTGGGAACGGTCGGAGTCGCTCACCGCTTCGATGACCTGGACGAACCCGCGATGGGTGCCGTTGTCGTCGCGAACCGCCGAAACCGTCACGCTGGCCAGGAACCGCGATCCGTCCCTGCGGACCCGTGGGCCTTCCACCGTTACCGTCCCGTCCGCGAGCGCGTCGTCGAGCAGTTCGTCGGGATACGCTTCGTTTCGATCCGCGGGATAGAGCGTCGAGACGTGTTCGCCGATTATCTCCGAGTCATCGTATCCCACGATGCGCTTGCCCCCTTCGTTCCAGGTCGTGATATACCCGTCCGGATCCAGCGTGAAGATCGCGTATTCCTCGACGATCTCGACGAACAGCTCGACCTGCTTCTGGTCGAACCGTCGGTTCTGCGTCTCGGTCACGTCCCGGACGAGACAGATCATCGCGTCGTTGTCGGTGTATGCCAGCGCGTGATCGACGATGATCCGCTCGCCGTCGGCTGTCTGTTGGACGGACTCACCCGTCCAGCGCCCCTCTCTGGGGACGCTCGGCAGGATCTCGTCGTACATTTGATCGATGTGAGCCTCCGGATACAGTATCTCCCAGTGCCTGCCGACCAGCTCTTCGCGCTCGTAGCCGTACGTCTCTGCGTAGGCCGGATTGACGTACAGGAATCGGCCCTGTCTGTCGAGCAGACTGATCCCCTCGCGGGCGGTCTCCATCGCCTGATACCCGTTCTGGACCTCGCGCTCGGC
>JBMCBU010000174.1:0-2810 GCA_048623335.1 Halapricum sp. | reverse complement strand
CGGGGCTGATCGTCTGTTCGAGCGACGCCAACGACGACCGCGTCGACACGCTCGATTTGCTTGACGTGAGCGTCCAGCGTAACGCTTTCGGCCGCCAGAAAGACAGCTTCGAGGCCGACCTGGACGTCGAGGGCCTCGAGGACCCGTTCCACGCCGTGTTCATCCGCGCGCCGGTCATCGACGAGGTCGGCGACGCCGAAGTGCTGGCCACCTGGGACGGTCGCCCGGTCGCCGTCCGGGACGGCCCCGTTCTCGGCACGTCGTTCCACCCGGAACTCACCGGAGACTCGCGGATTCACGACCTGGCCTTCTTCGAGTGACTCGCTGATGCACTGTCCCGGTTCTCGGTCCACTGCGCGGAGTAGCGAGCTTTTTCTTCCCGCACCGTCACGCTACGTCTATGGCCGATGCTGACGTGATCGACGAGGTGTTCGAGGTCATCGAGGATCGAAAGGAGACACTCCCCGAGCAGTCCTACACTGCCTCGCTTTTCACTCACGAGAAGGGCGAAAACGCCGTCCTCGAAAAGCTGGGCGAGGAGATGACCGAACTCCTCTTGGCTGTCAAAGACGACGAACACGACGAGATCGCTCACGAGGCGGCCGACATCGTCTATCACATGTTGGTGTTGCTCTCGATGAAAGGGATGGACATCGACGACCTGCGGGCGGAACTGGAGGACCGACGGTGACCATGACTGACTGGGACGTCTACCTCGTCACGCAGGCCAGCCTCTCGGCGGGCCGGGACACCAGCGAAGTCGTCCGTGCCGCGATCGACGGCGGTGTCGACGTCGTGCAACTCCGCGAGAAGGACGTGCCCGCCCGCGACCGCTATCACCTCGGGCGCGAACTTCGGGAACTGACCCGGAAAGCGGGCGTGCCCTTGCTCGTCAACGACCGCGCCGACATCGCACAGGCCATCGACGCCGACGGCGTGCATCTGGGCGACGAGGACCTCCCGATCGAGGTCGCCCGGGAGTTGCTCGGCGAGGACGCCATCGTCGGTCGCTCGGTCTCGTTCGTCGAGGACGCACTCGAGGCCGAGCAGGCCGGTGCTGACTATCTGGGTGTCGGCGCGATCTACGCGACCGGATCGAAAGACGACATCGACGACGACGAGTACGCGATCGGTCTCGACCGCCTCGAGTCGATCTGTGAGGCAGTCGACATTCCGGTCGTCGGGATCGGGGGCGTCGACGCTACCAACGCCTCAGACGTAGCCGAGGCGGGTGCCGACGGCGTCGCAGTCATCTCCGCGATCACCGGCGCGGCCGATCCGGCGGCAGCGACACGGGAACTGGGTGAGGCGGTCCGCTCGGGACGGACACGTTCGGCGTAGCCCGCTACGGTGCCGTAACGCACAAGCGGACAGCCCCGAAACGAGGGCGTATGGTCCGCATACCGTTCGGGATCCGCCAGCTCGACACGACGATCGGTGGCGGTGCCCCGCCGGGGAGCGTCGTTCTCCTCTCCGGAGAGGCCGGTGCCGGCGCTCGCGAGTTCATGTACACCAGCCCGCTGATAACCGGACTCGCGACGGCCAATCCGAGGCTGTTCGAGCTATACTACGGTGACCTGCCGTCCGGCGCACAACTGCCCGAGGAAGTACATTACATCTCGCTGACCGCCAGCGAGGCTCAATTCCGTGCCGAGGCCAGCCGCGCCTTCGAGGACGACCTCTTCGAGACGGGAATGGAAGCGATCGAGTATCACGACCTCTCGACGACGTACTTTCACGTCAGCCCGATCCCCCGCCA
The DNA here is from genome assembly GCA_048623335.1 of Halapricum sp. Taxonomy (GTDB): domain Archaea; phylum Halobacteriota; class Halobacteria; order Halobacteriales; family Haloarculaceae; genus Halapricum. The sequence continues at coordinate 1,051 of JBMCBU010000174.1, read as the reverse complement.
GTGGTACGCCGATCGCGCGCCCTCGATCAAGGACGTCCGGACGCGCGACGACCGCGAGGAGCTGCTGACGGTGCTGGGCGACCTGCTCAGCGAGCATGCGACGGGCAATCTGGTCGTGATCGACTCGCTATCGGACCTGATAAGCGCCATCGGCGATCGGGCCGATATCGAGTGGGCAGACGTCGCCTTCTTCCTGAAGGGGCTGCAGAAGACCGCCCACGAGTGGGGCGGGCTGCTCCTGACGTACCTCAACTTCGAGACGGTCTCGGAGACCCGACAGGGCCAGCTCGTCGACGCCGCAGACGGGACCCTCACCTTCGAGTGGGCCAGCGGCGGCTCGACGCTCGCCCGGACGATGGTCGTAAAACAGTTCCGCGGCGTGTTGAGCCAGCTCGAATCGGAGGACATCGTCCGCTTCGAGACCGAATTCACCGACGCCGGGTTCGACATCAGCGACGTCCGGAAGATTCGCTGATTCGCTGTCAGCGATCACCGGAATCCGCCGAGTTTCGCTGTTGAAAACCCGTGGGCAACCCTTAACTGCGCGCTCGCCGATGTCCAGGTGATGGCGGGCGAGTCACAGGAAAGTGCGGATCTGATGGTTTCGTTACCGCCCGAACTCGAGTCGTGGCTCGACCAGCACGCCGCCGAACGCGATCTGGATCGTGAAACGATTCTCGTCCAGTTGCTGGCGTCCTACCGCGAACTCGCGGAGAGAGAGGATCCGTTCGAGCCCGACACCCTCGAACCGGCCGTCAGATCCGTCGTCGCGGGTCGAATCCCCGATATCGCCGAAGCCGTCGAAGCGCAACTCGACGATCCCGATCGATTCGAAACGCGCATCGATGGTCTCGAAGCGGATTTTCAGGACAAGCTCGAAGACGTCCGTCAGCGTGTCATCCAGGTCAAACGCGAGGCCGACGCGAAAGCGCCCGCCGAGCACGACCACGACGAACTGCGGACGCTCGCCGACCGCCTCGACGCGCTCGAATCCAGGATCGGGCGCATCGATGGCGAACTCGATCGTCTCGATGCTGTCGAAACGGAACTC
>JBMCBU010000173.1:0-2962 GCA_048623335.1 Halapricum sp. | reverse complement strand
AAGCGCCTGCACGACGAACTCGGCCTTCCGGTGACGGTGTTCACCGACGGTGACCCCTGGTCGTATCGCATCTACGGCTCGGTCGCCTACGGGTCGATCAAATCCGCCCACCTCTCTGAGTATCTGGCGACACCGCAGGCACAGTTCATCGGCGTCCAGCCCGAGGACATCGTCGAGTACGACCTGCCGACCGACCCCCTCTCCGACTCGGATATCAACGCGCTGGAATCCGAACTGGAAGATCCCCGATTCCAGACGAACTACTGGGAAGAACAGATCGAACTGCAACTGGACATCGAGAAGAAGTCCGAACAGCAGGCGCTGGCCTCTCACGGGCTGGATTTCGTCACCGAGACGTACCTGCCCGAGCGACTAGAAGCAATGGACGTTCTCTAGAAACGGCCCTGACACCGTCTCGTCACCGAATTCCGAACCGTAATTTATACACCCCTGATAATAACGATAGTTCTTGATGGATGTGGCTATCCAACAGAGAGACGGGAACAATGGCCACAATCGAAGTCAGCGATGCCGTCCAGGAGGCACTCGAAGCGGAGACCGAACCGGGCGAATCGATCGACGATCTGCTGTCGCGCGTGCTCAAACTCGACGTAGAGCGGGCCGGACCTGACGATTCCGAGGTCGAGTCCGGGGACATCCACGGGGGGACGAACATGTGGACAGTCTACGATCAGCTCGGACGCGAGCGCAGGGAAGGCGAGTCGCTCTCGGAGACGTTCCAGCGGCTCCAAGGGTGAACTATCTCGAGAACGGTCGGACGATGCGTGGCCGCCGCCCGGGGGGCGGATGGGCCCGCGACAGTGGCATGGGCCAGTGGTCAGGGACACCGGCCCCGGAGAGACCGGCAGGATCGGAGCACACTCGATCCGCCGACGTCGGTGTCGGGTGCACGCTCGCAGGCGCGTGAGGTCAGTCGTCGGTCGATGCCGCTAGTCCGCTGTTTGGATATTCCGATTGTTATTCCTCGATTCTCGTACGATTTTGTCGATGTAGGCTGGCGAAATGCCACGTCCTTGTGTTTCCATAGCAATTAGCCGCATGAACCAGTCACATATAAGGATTTTGTGGGGATGTACTTTGAGTCCCCAATAATCCTTATACTATATTGAGTCTCACACGGCCAGCTGGACAGTCGTCCGGCCGTGTTGAAACCTTGCTGGCAAACACGACAGGAGAGGAGATGGACGTGCTCCCGAACCCATGGCCCCTTCGATTCGTTGAACGGGCACTGGTGTTGGCTCACCGTGCTGTTGTACGGTTTTCATCGAGTTTCGAGGCGGATACCTCGGGGCTTGACCCCGAGGCAGGTGACCAACAGCGTGTATGTGCACCGATGACGAACAGCGACCTCCACGGAGCTAGTCGTCGTCCGTCTCCCGCGCTGCGGCGGTCGTGACCGACGGTGGAGCGACGGCGGACCGCTCGGTGACGATCAGTCGCCGTCCGCGGTGCTGTTTGACGGTCGCCTCGACGCCGTAGACCGCCCGGATCGTCTCCGGAGTCAGCACGTCCGGGGTCCCGACGTCGTATATCTCGCCGTCGGAAAGCAGCGCGACCCGGTCGCAGTATCGCGCCGCGAGGTTCAGGTCGTGGATAGCGAGGACACCTGCTACCCCGCGCTCGCGGACGTGCTCGACCACGAGCTCCATCACCTCGAGCTGGTGTCTCAGGTCGAGCGCACTCGTCGGCTCGTCCAGCAACAGGACGGACGGATCGCCGACGAGCGCGCGCCCGAGCCGAACCTTCTGTCGCTGACCGCCGCTGAGATCGGCGACGTTCCGGGTCGTGAAATCCGCGAGATCGAGCCGCTCGATCGTCGCCTCGACGGCCGCGTGGTCGTCTCGCCCGGGCGACCAGCCGCCGTGAGGCCGCCGGCCCTGCAAGATCGTCTCGAAGACCGTCGCCGGGAACGCGCCCTGTTCGTCCTGGGGGACGTACCCGATCCGGCGAGCCAGCTCCGGCCGACGCAGCTCTGTGACGGGATCGCCGTCGACGACGACCGTGCCCGCGTCGGGTTCGAGGATCCGGTTGAGCGACTGCAACAGCGTCGACTTGCCCGAGCCGTTCGGCCCGAGCAATCCGAGCAACTCGCCCGAGTCGGCGGTCAGGTCAACGCCGTCGAGGATCGGTTCGTCGCCGTAGGAGAACGCCAGGTCACGAACGTCGAGCGTCACCAGTACTCCCTCCCGTTGATCACGAGGTAGATGAAAAGCGGCGCGCCCAGAAACGAGGTGAGGATCCCGACCGGCAGGACGACCGGTGCGAGGACCGTCCGGGCGAGCGTGTCGGCCGCGACCAACAATCCGGCCCCGACGACGGCCGTGATCGGCAACAGGTGTCGCTCGGTCCCGCCGACGAGCAGCCGGACGATGTGTGGGGCGACCAGCCCGACGAAGCCGATGATGCCGACGAACGAGATGACGACGGCCGTCACCAGCGAGGCGACGGCCATCCCCCGGATCCGTAGCGACTCGACGGGGACACCGAGGCTCTTTGCGGTTGCCGTCCCCGCGTCCATGACGTCGTAGTTCCAGGCGTTGACGAGGAAGTACGCCAGCCCGGCCAGGACGACGAGACCCATGAGGGCGACGTGCGGCCAGTCGGCGCGGCCGACGTCACCGAACGTCCAGTAGACGATCGCGGCGACCTCGGTGTCGCTGGCGAAGTACTGCAACAGTGTCATCCCGGCGGTGAACAGCGACCCGATGGCGACGCCGGTCAGGATGAGCGTCTCGGGCGTCGCCTGGCGGTAGGTCACCAAAAGGAGGATCAATCCCGTCGAGACCATCGCCGCCAGAAACGCCGCGACGGTCGTGAGATAGGGACCGATCGAGGCGAACTCGGAGGCCGCGCTGCCGAACCCGAACACGACCGCCACGGCGGCACCGAACGCCGCGGCCTGGGAGATTCCCAGCGTGTAGGGCGCACCCAGCGGGTTCCG
>JBMCBU010000172.1:0-3191 GCA_048623335.1 Halapricum sp. | reverse complement strand
TGTCGGATTCATCCCCACGCTGAAGCGCGAGGCTTTCTCCTCGAATTTCCGTAATGATAGTACCGGCTCTGGAGCCGTCTTCGGCTCCGTGTGTCATCTCGTGTTATCACCGATGAAAATCGAGTGATTGCATTTTACTACAACCAGTCGAACGGTACGGCGATGAAACCATCGAAACGATCGCTTCTTCCCGCAGCCGTTCGCCGGAGCTACGCGATGCGTCTGGGTGTGGCGCTCGCGTTTTCGGTGGTGGTGATTGTGGCCTTCGGCGGTGTGATAAGCGCTCAGACGAGCGCGCAACTGCAGGACGACGTCGAGAGTGATCTGACAGCGCAGTCCAGTACCCAGACGAACCAGCTCGACACCTGGTTGGGATCGGTCGAAAACGACATCAGAAAGACCTCCGGACTTCCCGTCTACGCCGGTGGTGACACCGACGAGGTCAAACAGCGACTCGACGGATTGATGGAGGCCGATCAGGTGCCCGAGGACGTCGTTGCGGTACATTACCTCGACACCTCGACGATGGAGCTCACGACCAGCTCATCCGACGAGATGATCGGTGTCGACGCCGAAGCGCAGGGTGCGCCGTTCGCGACCGATCCCCCCTCCTTCGAGGGATCGGACGACGTCATCCTAACCGAACCGTTCACCGTCCCGACTGTCGACCATCCGATCGTCGCTGCGGTTTCGCCCGTCGACGGCGCCGAGGACCGAGCGCTGGTGTACATGATCGATCTCTCGGCACACGCCGATCGGATCGCACAGAACACCGACGAGACACAGACTGTCGCCATCGATCGGCAGGGGCGATACGTCGCCCATCCCAACGAGAGCAAATTGCTCACCGAGCACACCGGATCCGGGACCGATATCGAGTCACTGGCTCCCGGAGAGAGTGCGTTCGTCTCCGACGACGAGACGGTGACCGGGGCCACGCGACTGGAGGCGCACGACTGGACGGTACTGGTCCGTTCGGACCGTGACGGCGCCTACGCGCTGGCCGATCAGATCAACGCCGACCTGCTCGCGCTGGTCTTGCTTGCGGTGATCAACCTCGGACTCGTCGGCGTGACTATCGGCAGCAACACGATCACGTCGTTGCGTCGGTTGACGACCCGAGCCGAAGAGATGGCCAACGGCGACCTGGAGGTCGACCTCCGGACGACCCGCGAGGACGAATTCGGGTCTCTCTATCGGTCGTTCGCGGACATGCGCGACTCGCTGCGAGAGACGATCGACGAGGCCGAAACCGCACGTGAAGACGCCGAAGAAGCCAGACGGGAGGCAGACCAGGCCCGCCGTGAGGCCGAAAGCGAGCGCGCCGAGATGGAGACGATGACCTCCCACCTCACTTCGAAAGCCAGCGAGTACGAGTCCGTGCTCGACCGGGCAGCCGACGGAGACCTGACCGGTCGGGTCGATCCACAGAGCGAGAGCCAGGCGATGGAGCGGGTCGGCGAACGGATCAACGCGACGCTCGACTCGCTCGAAGCGATCGTCGCGGACGTCGAGTCGTTCTCCGAGGAGGTCCTGTCCGCGTCCGACCGCGTCCAGCGCAACGCCGAGGAGGTCAGCGACGCGAGCCAGCAGGTGACTCGCTCGATCGACGAGATCCTGGACGGGGCACGAAAGCAAAGCGATCGCCTTCAGAACGCCTCCGGGGAGATGGAGAACCTCTCGGCGACCGCCGAAGAGGTCGCCTCCTCGGCACAGGAAGTCGCCGAGACCTCACAGGCCGCCGCCGATGCCGGCGAGACCGGTCGGGAGGCCGCCCAGGAGGCCATCGAAGAGATGAACGCCATCGACGCCGAGACTGAGGAGATGGTCGAAGAGATCAACGCCCTGGACGACGACCTCGACGAAATCAACGACATAATCACCGTGATCACCGAAATCGTCGAGCAGACGAACATGCTGGCGCTGAACGCATCCATCGAGGCCGCCCACGCCGACGGCCAGGGCGACGGCTTCGCCGTCGTCGCCGACGAGATCAAGAGTCTCGCCGAAGAGACCAAGGAAGCCGCCGGCGACATCGAACAGCGCATCGAACGCATCCAGAGCCAGGCCGGCGAGACAGTCGAGACGATGGAATCAACTAGCGAGCGGATCTCGGACGGCGTCGAAACCGTCACCGAGACCGTCGATGCTCTGGAGACGATCGTCGATCGAACCGAGGACGCCGACGCCGGCATCCAGGAGATCGACGATGCGACCGCCCAACAGGCTCGTACCGCACAGGAAGTCATGCAGACCATCGACGACCTCTCGGCGATCAGCCAGCAGACCGCCCAGGAGGCGGACACGGTCGCGGCGGCCACGGACGATCAGGACCGGGCTATCTCGGAAGTGTCCGGTTCCGCCAGCGACCTGCGCCGGCGGGCGGCTGACCTCGAACAGCTCCTCGAACGCTTCACCGTCGAGACGGCCGCCTCGACGGCTCCAATCGCCGAAACTGCGGCTACGGACGACTAACTATGGATCTGACACTCGCCACCTGGTTCGCGCTCGGTACCGTCGGCATGGCAGTCGGAACGCTCGGTCTCGCTGTGGGGTATACGCGCCTGTCGGACCCCCATCGGATTCCGTTTCTCGATCTCGTGGCCGTCACCGCGATCGCGACGGTCGCCTACGGATTGATGGCGCTGGATCTCGGCGCGGTGACCAGCGCACGCGGCGCGACGCTGTACGTCCCCCGGTACGTCGACTGGCTGTTGACGACGCCGCTGCACGTCATCTACATCGGCTGGCTGGCCGGTGCCGACCGATCGACACTCGGCAAACTCGCCGGTCTCCAGGCCGCGACGATCGTCCTCGGCTTCGTGGGCGGGATGGTCGCCTCGCCGCTGAACCTGGTGCTGTTTGCCGCAGGTTCGGCCGTCTTCGCCGTGCTGGTCTACCTACTGTACGCCGATATTAGCGACCTGGCTCACGAGCGCGACGACATGACGCTGGCGCTGTACCGGACGCTGCGGAACTTCGTCGTCGTGCTCTGGCTGATCTACCCGGTCATCTGGCTGCTCAGTGGCCCCGGATTCGGACTCATGGATACCGAGACCGCCTCGCTCGTCGTCACCTACATCGATGTCGTCGCGAAGGTCGGATTCGGCCTGATCGCCTACTCGACGCTTCGGGATATCGAATTCCTGCAGTCCTCTGAGGACGGCGCGATGGCAACCTCTGCGGATTAG
>JBMCBU010000171.1:0-3214 GCA_048623335.1 Halapricum sp. | reverse complement strand
CCGCGGCCAGAGAGAAAAGTCCTGTGACAGCCCGAGGACAAACGACTTAGTGCCGGCCGACGTACGCCCGGGTATGACGGACAAGCCACAGTCCGGCGAGATATTCGGCGTGCCGTACAACTTCGAGCGACCGAGCCTGAAGCGGCTGCTGTCTTCCTACTGGCAGCCCGGCGAGGACATGCTCGTCGAGAAACCGTTCGGCGTCGGGTATACGCTGAACCTCGCGAACTGGCGATCCTGGATCGTGCTGGCGATCGCCGGTGTGCTGTTGTATCAGGAAACGAAAAGCGACGCCGAGGAATCGACCGACGGGACCGAAGACGAGCCGGTCGAGGTCATCGTCGACTGAGAGTGATTAGTGTCAGTCTGTTCCGGATCGACCGCCCGTAGTCGGACGGTCATACCGGTAAATCGTTACAAGAATCACGATGACACTGTCGGTTGGGCCATCCAAGAATCACGATGACACTGTCGGTTGGGCCATCGTCAACTGCCTCGGGATCAAGTGGTTCGAACGGTCGAGGACCGTTCGTCATCACGGGAGGTCTTCCGAACGACCCCGTGGCATCCGCCTCGCTGTGCTGTGAACGGATTCGGCCCACCGGTGAGTCGAATAGCTGTACGAACGGACAGCCGACAGTACGAGAGCGTCGCCAACACGATCGCTCCGCCCACGCGCCAGGTCACTGGCGGTGGACGCGCCAGGTGAGCAGACTCTCAAGGGAGTAGTTGACGAAGAAGCCGACGCCGATCCCGATGGCGTTGGCGAGCGGATACCAGAGACCGGCGACGTGCGTGAGGACGACCAGAACGACAGTCGCGGTCGCGAGGCCGCCGAGACGGACTCCGTTTGAGGTCCCGAGCCGGCGAAGCCGGGCACGAAGCGACGTCTTCCCGAACGACGAGAAGGTCCAGCGTTCGTTGATCACGAACATCACCAGATACGAGATCTCGGCACCGACCAGCTTCGAGACGACCAGCGGCAGACCGACGAAACCGTAGAAGACGACGAGCAAGGACATGTCCACGGTCGCACCGACCGTCCCGACCGCGATGAACTGCCCGAGTCGCTCGGCCACGGCCAGACTCCGGAGCCGTTCGCGAAGCGGAATCGACACCATCGCTATTCGCTCCGCACCACCGTCACGCGTCCGTTCGAAACGGTCATCTCGACGGCGTGATCCCGAAGCCACTCGACCGGCGCCCCCTTACCGTGGAGTAATACCTCGGCCAGATCGGTCGGTTCGTCGACGTCGGTCGCGAGTCGGAACGAGTCGACGAGTTCGGGTTCGATGCCGAGCGCGTCGGCCTGCTCACGGTGATCGCGGATCGAGACGCCGTGGTAGTCCACACGAAAGTCGGGATGGCGCGCGAGGACGACGTTCGTCCCGCCGCCTCGACCGGGAACGAGTACGACCTCGCCGTCAGCTCCGAAAACACGCGAAAGCGCGTCGGGTGTCACCAGCGCGAGGTCGGCCATGACGATCGCGACGGGCGCGTCGCCGTCGGTCAGGACGGCGTTGACGGCGTCACTCAGCGGCCGATCGTCGACGCGGACGGGCCATTCGACATCGAGATCGGCCGTCGACAGGACGGTCGGTTCGCGACCAGTCTCCTCGATGGCCGTACAGACTCGCCGGAGCATCACGCGCGCGAACTCGCGGCGCTCGTCGGGATCGAGAACGGGAGAAAGGCGGGTTTTCGGTTCGCGAGCGTCGAACGGGACGACGACGTGCATTACCGGAGTTTGTCGTAGTCGTCCTGCTGGTTACGGTAGTAGTAGACGCCGCCGCCGATCAGCGCGAGGACGACGAGCGCGCCAACGCCGTACAGGAGCAGCTGCATCGTGTCCTGGGACTGACTGGCCTCGCTGGCGGTGTTTTCGGCGTCTTCGGCGGACCCGATAGCATTGTCGAGGTTGCCCGCGTTGTAGGCGTCGATGGCGCGCTGAAGGCGACTCTCGGCCTCGTCGCTATCGCTGTCCTCGACGGCAGTCTCGGCATCCTCGATTGCCTCCCGGGCGTCGCGGCTCTCGCTGGTGTAGTGGTGGATCTGGGCGGTCTCGATGACGGACTCACTGTCACCGATCACCTTCGTCAGCTCCGCGCCGTCGAACGACTGTGGCGGATCGTAGGAGAACTCCTCGACTGCGGGCGCATCGCCGGTGATCGAGACGGTGATCGATTCGAAGTTATCGCCCTCGCTAATCTCGAGTTCGAACTCCGATTGACTCTCGTAGTTCTCTTCGACAGCCGTCCCGTTCGGGTATGTCTGGGTCACCTGCCATCCCGAGACATTTTCGAGCTGGGTCGTTCCACGGAGCGTCCAGTCACTGTCCTCATCGTATAGTTCCGTCAGGGTGAGTTCGACCGTGACTTCCTCACCGACCTGCGCTTGCTCCGGCGAAGCAGTATCCGAAGTCGTCACCGCTGCCGCAGTACCGACGACTGCCGCCGCCGCGATCAGAAGCGTTACCAGTACCGCCGTAGCTTTAGAAGAGGGGATCAAGCTCATCTTCATCGTCTTCGACCAATTGCTCTAAGTTTTCTTCGCTTTCCGCGCGGATCTCGTCGATGTTCTCCTGCGCCTCGATGGCCACCTGCTGGAGTTCTTTGATCCGGGGGACGTTGTGGACGCCCGACAGCAGGATGACGCTGGCCACGTACGACGAATCGGAGACGGGATAGTCCCCGCCGCGGACTTCCATGCTGCCGGTCTGTTCTTCGAGCCACTTGCGACCGCGTTCGATGCCCTTTCGGTTGAGCTGGGTGGACGGCCCCGACAACACGAGCAGCGCGCGCTCGGCTCCGTCGATCTCACAGGGCAGGGTTAGCCGGCCGAGCGCGGCCTTGCGGACAAGCGAGGTGATCCGGTTGGTCGTGTTCGCCGCGTCCATACTGTCACTCGAGCCGTCACTCTTGAACCGCGAAAGCAGACCGCCGTTCGAGCCGCGATCGACCTCCTCGGCAGCATAACCGACCGTCGAGACGCCGCCGGAGGCGAGGGTGTTGACGATCTCGCTGGAGTCGACGACGCTCTCGGCGACCTCTCCCTGCGTGTTGACCTCGCCCGCACCGAAGAGAATCCCGAAGCGCTTGACGATCTCGTCGTTGATCTCCGCGTAGCCGGACTCCATCGATTCGCCGGTCTTGCGCCAGGCGTCGTTGTCGAACACCAGCAGGTTGTCGACCTCGCGGACGAACGTCTGGAACGA
>JBMCBU010000170.1:0-3249 GCA_048623335.1 Halapricum sp. | reverse complement strand
CAATATTATCAGAGAAACGACTGGAATCAGAACATTTAATATCTGAGTCGCCTCAAGATTTGCATAGAAATGGGAGTGAAACACAATACTTCACACGACTACAGTGCATCGTATTCGCCGAGCACGACCACCATATTCGGCGTTTTTGCCCTAGTAGCGGTGTTCGGCTGGACAGTGACGGTCGTCCTTAACGCGATACATTATTTTGCAATTCCAGCAATTCCACCGGACGCGCCGGTGCAAGGTAGTATCTCGGTCATCACGAGCGAGTGGGCCTACGTCTTCGGTATCCCGCTTGCGACACTCGGTTCGGCGTATTACCTGACAACGCTCGGCCTCGCACTGTGGTGGTTCGACACGCGTCACCCGCTGATCATAAAGATCCTGACCCCGATCACGGTGACCGGTGTGCTGGCGTCGGCGTATTTCGTGTGGCTACAGTTGGTGCCGATCGGTGCGATCTGTCCGTTCTGCATGATGTCGGCGGCCGCGTCGACCACGTTGCTGGTGCTAGAGCTTGCCATTCTCTGGCTGAACGACACCCCACCGTTGACGGAAATGCTACCCGAGCTGAAAACGGTCGTGGCTCAGACGCGGTACTCGCTGGTCGTCGTCCCAGTCCTCGCCGGTGCGTTGACGATCCTGGGACTGTACTCGGTGACGTACTTGCCGCTTCCCGATCCGGTCCCGTTCGTGTAATCGCACGGCCAGGCCTCCGATCGTGAGGGGTTTCCGTACTGACGGGTACCGAACCGTTCGAATTACCGATCGGAAACTGACGGGGAGTGGCTCGGGGCGAAAGCCCACGGCGGCGGTCGTGACAGGAAGTCAACGGGGTCGTTTTTCGGGACGTCGACCAGACGTGACCGACACGAGACCGAGTGCAGCGGTTCGGTATCGTCGCTCGACCGTCCGCGTAGCGATAGACTGCTGGGCGGCAGCGATCTTTCGGTCGAGTTCCCGGGCGGGCGAGCGCCACCGAGAAACGCCGCCCGGCGAGGAGACCCTGACGAAGGCCCGGAACGCGAGATTCAACGGCGCGGCGATCGTACGGTTACTTCGGCTCGCCTCCAGGATCGCGATACGACCGTCCGGACGAACCACGTCGATCCACTCGTCGACGACCGCCGCGGGATCGTCGAACAGCCCGACCACGAACGAACCGAGCAGAGCGTCGACGTCCGAGAGCGGTGGCCGTGTCGCGTCGCCCCGACAGACCGAGACGTTCGACCAGTCGGCCTGCCTGATCCGCGTTGTTGCCTGTCCGAGCATCCCTGGTGTGAGGTCGACTCCGATCACTCGTCCCTCGCTGCCGACGCGATCGCGCAGGTACGGCAGATTCGCCCCCGTCCCACACCCCATCTCGACGACGGTATCGCCAGAGGATAGAGCTAGTTCTTCGACAGCTATCGTCCGCCAGTGTCGAATCACAGGTGCGGTCGCGAACAGGTCGTACCAGCCCGCCAGCCGTTCGTAGAAGTCGGTCACGTGATCCGTATTCTCGGTTGCCATCTCAGGTGAGATTTCGGACGACGCCGGCGACAGTCGGTGCGTCCGGGCCGAGAACGTACACGACCGGTTCGACGCCGAATCCGCCGGTCTGGTAGAGCACGTCCACGTCGGGGACTGACGCAAGCGCCTCGCTGACTGCCGCCGCGGTCTCGCGCTCGGCGTCGAACTGCGCGACCGTCAGCTCCCGCGCTTCCAGTTGCTCGACCGTTTCGGGCGTGTACCTGACGTTCAGCGCCGCGCGAGCGTCACTTCCCGATGCTCGGGCGGCCAGCAAGACACCAGCGACGTGTTCGCTCACGCCGAACTCCGGATCGCCGGGGACGTGCGCCCGCCCTTTCAGGTCGAGAATCCGTCCCGGTACTGCGGCCACGTCGTCGATGCCGTCGGCGTCGGGCAGACACTCCACGAGGTTCGATCCCACTGCCGGGATTAGCGACGCGAATCCACTCGTGTTCTCGAGGACGCGCAAGCCGCGCCGCAGCGACGAGCGTACCTGCTCGGTCCGTCGAAGTTGACTCTCTGGATCGTGGATGTCGAACTCGTCCTCGTAGTCGGAAAGCGGCGGGAACGCCTCCTCATGGAGCTTGGCCAGCAGGTCCCCGCGTTCGAGCCGGCGGACGAACACCTCCGCCTCGACCAGTGCCTGGACCGGCGTCATCTCACCGTCAGCCAATCCGTCGGCCAGTTGTTCGACGAGCTCGGCTAACCGCTCGTCCTCGAGCAGGTGCTCGTTGCGCTCGACCTCGCCGTGGACGTACTTCGAGACGGCGCTCTGGCTGATCCCCAGCAACTCGGCGACCTCGCTTTGGGTCAACCCGCGCTGGCGCAACGCCTCGGCCAGTAGTGATCGAAACGTCGGGAGGAACTCCTCGACGACGACCTCCTCGATGAACCGCATTAGTGTTCGCCTCCGAACTCCACGTCGTTTCTCGGCGAGACTCCCACTCGCTCGCGTTGCTCGCGCCCGCTCATCGCTCGCCTCCGAACTCCACGTCGTTTCTCGGCGAGACTCCCACTCGCTCGCGTTGCTCGCGCCCGCTCATCGCTCGCCTCCGAACTCCGGATCTCCCTGGATTTTCGATGCCTGCGGCCCGGACTGGTCCTGATACTTCGAGCCTCGCTCTTCGCCGTAGGGGCGGTCTGCAGGTGATTTCAGTTCCGTGAGGATGAGCTGAGAGATCCGCATCCCCGGGGAGAGTGCGACCGGTGCCGTCCCGAGATTCGACAGTTCGAGCGTGATCTGTCCCTTGTATCCCGGGTCCACGACGCCGGCCGTCGCGTGAATCACGACCGCGAGCCGCCCGAGCGACGAGCGTCCCTGCACGTGCGCGATCAGGTCCGGCGGGATCTCGACGCGTTCGCGAGTCGTTCCGAGCACGAAATCACCGGGGTGGAGGATGAACTCCTCGCCCTCCTCGACGACGGTCTCCTCGACGTACTCCTCGACCTCCTGCTCGCTGTTGGGGTGGATACTGGAGATGTTCGTCCGCTGGAACTCCAGGAACTCCCGTCCGAGTCTGAGATCGATACTCGCCGGCTGGATCTGGACGCTCAGGTCATCGAGTGGCTTGACGACGAGGTCGCCGCCTTCCAGCCGTCGTAGAATGTCCGCGTCCGAGAGGATCATACGCGTACTCCGAACCCCTGTCGTCTAAAGCGTCCCGGAAACCATCGGTGCTCTCTCATAGGGATTAGCGTAGAACTCCATAGATTTCTCTCGGGAAGCCGCTATCCATC
>JBMCBU010000169.1:0-3333 GCA_048623335.1 Halapricum sp. | reverse complement strand
AGGGAGCGAGCGGTGCAACCGCGAGCCGCGAGGCCGAGCGCAGGGAGGCCTCGAAGGGAGCGAGCGGTGCAACCGCGAGCCGCGAGGCCGAGCGCAGGGAGGCCTCGAACGCTACGCTCATGTCCGTTCGGACGAACGGATAGATATGCGCGTCACCGTCGAGATCGTCGGCGAGGACACCCACGAGGTCGAACTCGACGAATCGGGAACCTACGGGGACCTGCTGGAGCCGTTCGAGTACAGCCGCCACGAGGTCTCGATCGTCGTGGATGGCCAGCCAGTTCCCGAGGACCAACCTGTGGAAGTCGACCGGGTACAGGTCCTCAGACTCGTCCAGGGCGGGTAGTATGGTCCACGTGCGAGAAGCGACGACCGAAGAGCTCGACACCGTCATCACGATCCTCGATGCCGCGATTCTCGAAACCGATCGTGACGTGGTGCGCCGGAGCGTTCGGACGGAACTGACGCTTGTCGCGCTCGAAGACGGACGAGTCCTCGGAGCCGTCGTGGCGCTCCCGGCCGATCGAGGCGTGCGGATCGACGGGATCGCCGTACGCAAGCGTCGGCAGGGTAACAGGCTCGGATCGATGCTGGTCGAGACACTACTCGACCGCCACGGACGGGTCGTCGCCGCGTTCGACGACCGCGTGCGTCCGTTCTACGAGTCGCTGGGATTCGACGTCACGAACGTCGCTCCCGGGCGGTATCGCGGCGTCTGGGACTGATAGGGATGAGCGTAGAACTCCATCGATTTCTCTCGGGAAGCCGCTATCCATCACCTGATCGGAGGTGGATTTCTCCGATCGGCTACGCGAATCCCTATGATATCGAGACGAGAATTGCGACCAGACAAGGAGTCACACCGACACGTCGTGACCGGGGATCACTCGAAGGCGTCGAGGCTGGCCTGCGTCGCGGCCGCGAGCGTGTCCTTGCTGGTCTGCCACGAGGCTCGCGCGCACGGCGGCAATTCGCCGTACGTCTCGACGTGAGACGCCAGAAACGTACGGGTAGTCGAATCGGACGGGTAACCGCTGCCAACAGCCCCGTATTTCGCACTCAGTGCCTGCACGTGTGTGTCGCGGGCGACTTTCGCGATCACGCTGGCCGCACCGACGATCGGGTAGGTGGCGTCGGCCTCGTGTTCGGCCCGTAGGTCAACGTCGGCGTCGAGTCGCTCGCGCAGACGCTGGCCGAACCGGACGGCGTTGGTGTCACCGGCGTCGACGAATCCGGATCGTTCCTCGCCGCTGTCGTCCCGACCCGCGAACAGTTTCGAGAGCGCTCTCGCGTGGGCCTCGACGGTCAGGGTGTTCATGTCGGTCTCCTCGTCGTCGATCTCGGCGACGGTGATCTCGGCGACGGCGACGCGATCGGCGACATCCCGGATCTCGTCGGCCATCTCGACCCGCCGGTCCGGAGCGACGGTCTTCGAGTCGCCGACGTCCTCCGGGAGCGCGTCAGGGTCAGCCAGCACTGCCGCAGCGAACATCGAGCCCAGGACCGGACCCTTGCCGGCCTCGTCGACGCCGAAACGCATGGCTATTGGGTCCGACTCGAAGGAAAAAGCCGTTGCGGTCGGCCACAGATCGTCTGACGCCTGTCGTGCGCTGCCCGGTGGAACGGACTCCGTCGGGACGGTCACTTGAGGTCAGCGCGGTCGAGCATGCGCTGGATCTCGTTGACTTTCGCGGCCTGCTGCTCGTTGGCGGCGGCGATGTCTTCGATCTCCTCGGCGACGCGCTCGGCGGACTCGGCGGTTTGATCGACCATGCTCGCGACCTGCTCGGTGGAAGCGGCCTGATCGTCGGTGGCTTCGGCGACTTCTTCGGCGCCCTGGGCGGCCTCGCTGACGGCCTGGTCGATCTTCTTGAGGATCCCGACGGCTTCGTCGACCTGCTCGATGCCCGACTCGACTTGCTCGTTGGCTTCCTGGATCGAGCCGACGGTGCTCTCGGTGTCGCGTTTGATGTCCGCGACCATCGCCTCGATCTCGGTCGCGTTCTGCTGGGATTCCTCGGCCAGGCTCTTGACTTCGTCGGCGACGACGGCGAACCCTTCACCCGCCTCGCCCGCCCGGGCGGCCTCGATCGAGGCGTTCAGCGCCAGCATGTTCGTCTGGTCGGCGATGTCGTTGATCACCTCGACGATCTCGTCGATCTCGTCGATGCGGTCGCGCAACTGCGTGACGTCATCGCTGACGTCCTCGTTTGCCTCGTCGACGGCCTCCATCGCGTCGATCGCCTCGTCGGCGACGTCTCGGCCGTTGTCGGCGAGCTGTCGAGCCTGCTCGCTGATCGCTTTCACCTCGTTGGCGCTGGAGGCGACCTCCTCGACGGTCGCGCTGAGGTTCGACACTTCGCCGGCGACCTCTCCCATGTTGTCTGACTGCTCCTGTGCGAGGTCGCTGATCTGCTGGGAGCTTTGCGAGACGTTCTCGGAGGCGCGCAACAGCTCGTCGATCGCGCTTCCCAGGTCGGAGGCGTCCGTATCGGCTCCGAATTCGTCGAGACCACCCATATCTGAAGCCATATATTCGAACGCCCGGGTCCTGTCCGATTAAACGTGACTCCGCAGTTATCAGGCGTGATAGGACTCGCCAAACGATCTCGTTGTGATCGCCCTCGAAAATCAGGCCATCGCGATACCCTGCTCGGCCTCGAGCAGTTCGTGATACCGGTTACGGATCGTGACTTCGGAGATATCGGCGACCTCCGAGACGGCAGCCTGGGTGGTCTTCTCGTTGGTCAACAGTGAAGCAGCGTAGACGGCCGCGGCGGCCAGTCCGACAGGGGACTTCCCGGAGTGGACGCCCTGCTCTTTGGCGTTGGTCAGCAGTTCGCGCGCGCGGTGTTCGGCTTCTTCGGAGAGATCGAGATCGGACGCGAACCGGGGAACGTAACTCTCGGGATCGGCTGGCCGGACTTCCAGTCCGAGTTCGCGGACGACATAGCGATACGTGCGTGCGATTTCGTCTTTGCCGACACGCGAGACGTCGGTAATCTCGTCGAGACTCCGTGGGACGCCAGCCTGCCGGGCGGCGGCGTACACCGCGGAAGTCGAGACGCCTTCGATGGAACGGCCGGGAAGCAGATCCTCGTCGAGCGCCCGGCGGTAAATCACCGAGGCGGTCTCGCGGACGTTCTCGGGTAGGCCCAGCGCGCTTGCCATGCGGTCGATCTCGCCGAGGGCCTGCTTGAGGTTGCGTTCTTTGCTGTCGCGAGTGCGGAACCGCTCGTTCCACTTGCGCAGCCGCTGCATCTTCTCGCGCTGGTTCGAGGACAGCGAGTTGCCGTAGGCGTCCTTGTCGCGCCAGTCGATGTTGGTCGACAG
>JBMCBU010000168.1:0-3398 GCA_048623335.1 Halapricum sp. | reverse complement strand
AAGATGGCGACCACCGCCGTGTTCGACGCGAGCTCGCTCAACAACACCGT
The DNA here is from genome assembly GCA_048623335.1 of Halapricum sp. Taxonomy (GTDB): domain Archaea; phylum Halobacteriota; class Halobacteria; order Halobacteriales; family Haloarculaceae; genus Halapricum. The sequence goes on along the minus strand of JBMCBU010000168.1, from coordinate 3,348 downwards.
GACCGCAACTACTGCGACGACCACAAGAAGGATGGACGCACCGGCGAGGTTCCCGAACGTCACGTCGGCGAGCCACCGGGTGGCGTCCGTCGCCGCCAGACCGTCCGCAAGTGCGAGCCCGCCGCCCAGAAGCACAAGCGTCCCCCAGTCGATGTCCTGGATGTCATTCCAGTCGACGCAGCCGCCAGCGACCAGCGCCGGGACGGCAGCGAGCCCGACGAGCACGTAGTAGAGCACGCCCTGATGGGGTGCCCCGACGATGCTGCCAGCGCCGCCGAACAGCGTGTCGTAGTACACTGACGGGAGCACGCCCTCGAATACGAAGTCCAGGCCGCCAAGGATCCAGAGTCCGGCTGTCACCGCCGTGACCGCAAGCGTCCGCCTGCCAGCCGGTGACATCGGTCCCAGTTCAGTGAGCGCCTGTTCGGCGTGGCGGCGCGCGCCCGCAACATCCGTCGACTCGGGTGGGTACAGCCGGACGAGCAGGTACCACGCGACGGGGAGACTGACAGCGACCAGCGGCAGCCCGACGACCAGCCAGTCGATGAAGCTGACAGTGAACCCGAGGTGGGCGTCGAGCTGGGAAACGACGATGGCGTTGGCTGGCGTGCCGATGAGCGTGCCGACGCCGCCGAGGCTCGCGGCGTACGCCGTCCCTAGGAGCACCGAGACCTCGAGGTTCGACGGCCCGTTGTTGCCGGGTTCGTCCGCGGTCGGCTCGCCGCCGATTTCGCGGGCGACGCCGAGCGCGATCGGCACCATCATCGCGGTCGTTGCCGAGTTCGAGACGACCATCGAGAGGCCTGCAGTCGCGGCCATGATCACGAGGACGAGCCGTCGCGGCGACGTGCCGAGGGCGGCGATCAGGTGGTAGGCGATGCGGCGGTCAACGCCGTGCTTCTGGAGGGCTTCCGCGAGCACGAACCCCGCAAGCAGCAGGAAGATGATGGGGTCGGCGAACCCTTGGAGCGCGCCCGCCAGCGTCGGAAACACGCCGAACACCGTCAGGAGAACCGGGACGCAGAGCGCAGTCACGGGCAGCGGTAGTCCCTCGGTCACCCACAGGACGGCGGCGAACGCCATCGTCGCCAGCGCGAACGACCCAACATCGGAAAGTCCCGGGATAGGCAGCGCAGCAACCACGATGGTCGCCACGACTGCGAGCGCGAGGAACGCCGCTGACTGCTTCTGGGACACGCTACGTTCCCTCCGTGGACGATGCGGCGCTGCGGACGGAGCAACGCACGTGCATATCTGGCAATCAACCGGCCCGCAAATAGAGGTAGCGGACGGCGACCAGGGGCTTGATGAGACCCGTCGGTAGCCAGGAGAGCTGGCGATTCAGTGATCCGTTCGCCACGATGCGAGTGCGGCTAGCGCCGCCGCGAGGGCTGCGATGCCGACCGTCACGTCCGTCGAGAGGGCGGATCGGAGGCCAGCGAGATTCACGTAACTAATCGCTAGGACGACAATGATCGCCAGCCCAAACCCCGCAACCGCGTCAACCGTGTACCGCGCTGGGCCGACGAGCGCATCGTACCGGATCGCGACGGCGACAGCGGTCGCAGCGCCGGCGAGCAGTCCCACGGGCAGGCCGACGAGGGCGGAGAATTCGACGTTCCACAGTTCGATGACGGCGACAGCGGCAATCAGGAATACCGTGATACCCGCGCCGACCGAAGCCCCTGCAACTCTCGTATTCATAGTGATAGGAAAATAGTGATAGTCCATAAATCATCCTCCCACTCGGCACGAGTTCCTGTTCTGAGTAGCAGGTCCCTCAGAGGCCGGGAATCCGTACTGGCACGGAACGTTTGCTGATATCGGGTACAGGACGAGCATTGGAGTGGGGTAACAGACCCGCCGTAGACTCTTCCCTCCAAAACGGGTATTTAAGCCATCGTCGGACACAAACCACGCTGTGGCTACAGCACGGTGGTCATCCGGCTTCGGATTTATTCTGGCGACAGTAGGGGCCGCTGTCGGTCTCGGGAACATCTGGCGGTTTTCCGCGGTCGTCGGTCAAAACGGAGGCGGTACATACCTCGTTCCCTATCTCATCGCGGCTTTCGTCTGTGCCGTCCCGATGCTCGTCCTAGAACTCACCATTGGCCGGCGACTCCGGACGGACGTCGTCTCTGCGTTCCGGTCGGTCAAAACGGATTACACGGCCCTCGGCTGGCTCATCCTCGGAGGGGTGCTCCTCATTCTGAGCTATTACCTCGTTCTCACCGGCTGGGTGCTCGGGTTCTTCCTCTCGTGGCTCGCCGGCTCACAAACGACGTTCGCGCCGTTCACCGCAAGCTGGCTCCCCGTCGGATACTTCGTCCTCGCGACAGTGGTTACTGGGCTCGTTGTCTCAATGGGCGTTCGTGGCGGCATCGAACGGATGTCGAAGATTGTGATGCCGACGGTGTTTGCGCTTCTCGTCGCGCTTGCGTTGTACGCGACCACACTATCGGAGTGGGAGCAGGCCGCTGCTTTCCTGTTCACCCCCGAATTCTCGGTGCTCACGGATCTGGGAATCTGGAGTGCGGCCTTCGGGCAGGTCTTCTTCTCGATGTCCGTCGGTCAGGGGATCATGCTCACCTACGGAAGTTACGTCGACGAGGCGACGGACCTGTTCAGATCGTCGTTGGTGATTACGATCGCCGATATCGGGGCGGCCATCATCGCTGGACTCGTCATCTTCCCGATCGTATTCAGCTTCGGCCTCCAGCCGACTCTTGGGACGGAACTGGCGTTCACGACGCTGCCAACCGCCTTCACGACGATGCCGTTCGGTCGAGTCATCGCGGTCGCGTTCTTCGGACTGCTCTTTTTCGCCGCGCTGTCCTCGTCCGTCGCACTCCTCGAGGTCGGTGTCGCCGCCGCAGAGAACACCACGCGGCTCTCTCGTCCGCGTGCGACACTTCTATTGACGGGAGGGGTGTTCGTGGCCGGCGTTCCCTCAGCGTTGAGTTACAGTCCGGTCGAACTGGCTCTCGCAGGACGGCCTGTTCTGGACCTGATAGACGAGTCGGTCGGGACGTTCGCATTGCCCATCTCGGCGCTCTGTATCGTGTTCGTCTTCGTCTGGGTTGCCGGTCTCGAGACGATCCGCGAAAACCTCGGTCGGCTCTACCCTCTGGTTCGGTATCTGATCCCGGTTGTCCTCGTCGTCGTCACAGCCGCCCGAGCTGTCGGCATCGCTCGTCCGGCATGGCGACTAGTCGTCGATCACACGCGAAACGGGCCACTCGGTCTCCCCGTCGCCACCGTTCTCTTGCTCGTCTTTACGGTACTGGGGTGGGAGCTCCGGAAGCGACATCCCGCTCCCCCTCGCCGTCGCGATAGACGACGGTAGTG
>JBMCBU010000167.1:0-3420 GCA_048623335.1 Halapricum sp. | reverse complement strand
CAGCGTCTACGGGACCGAACACATGCTCACGCTCGCGGAGGGCGTGATGGACCTGCGGATCCCCGTCGTACTGGTCGTCCCGCTGTCGCTTTCGTACTCGTTTCTGGACGCGGGTACGCCCGACAGCGTCGCCCAAGCGGACGGATCTGGAGACGAAAGCGACGATCCGACCGGCGAGGCGAATCCCGGAGACGAGCCGGGCGGCGAAGAAACCGACGAGAAAGCAGACGCCGAGGCCGTCGCGGAACCACTCGATCGGGAGGCGTTGTTCATCGGGCTGGGCGACGCCGTGATCCCGACCGTGCTGGTCGCGAGTGCGGCCGCGTTCGCCCCCGAGACGGTCTCGAACGTCGCCGTAGGTGGGCTTGCGATCCCGGTGACGGCCGCAGGCGCGATGGTCGGGACGCTCCTGGGTCTCGCCGTGCTGCTTCGGATGGTCCTTCGTGGGCGCGCACACGCTGGACTCCCACTGCTCAACGGCGGCGCGATCGCCGGCTATCTCCTCGCGGCAGTGGCCAGCGGGCTCTCGCTCGCGGGGGCGGTCGGACTCACCGGTATCTAGTCCATCGCCTCGCTCGCCGGCGCGAACGTGATCGGCTCCCCCAAGTCGTCGCGCTCGCTCGCTTTCTCATAGAGCATGTGCGCCGCCGCGACGGTCTCGATGGCCGTCCCGCCGCTGTCGAAGATCGTGATCTCCTCGTCGCTGGTTCGGCCGGCCGCGTTGCCGGCCACGATCTCGCCCAGCTCCGCGTGGACGTGGTCGTCACCGATTGCTCCCTCCTCGCGGGCCCGGATGTACGCTCCGGCGTCCTGTTCGGTCCGCGCGCGCAGATCCGGCACGTACGTCGCTCGTGCGACCGCGGCCGCATCGAGTTCGCGACGCCGTGGGTGGTACTGTCCCATCGCCGTCACGTGCGTGCCGGGTTCGAGTCGCTCTCCGTCGAAGATCGGTTCGCTGGATCGCGTCGCCGTGATGACGATATCGGCGTCTTCGAGGGTGTTCGCGGGAGATGCCGCGGGGACGACGCTCGCGTCGAGCTCGGCGTCCATCTCGGCGGCGAAGGTCCGGCGGTGCTCCGGCGTCGGGGAGTAAACGGCCACTTGATCGAGATCCCGGACGGTCGCCGTCGCTCGGAGTTGTCCGCGTGCTTGCGTCCCGCTGCCGAAAAGCCCGACCGTGGTGGCGTCCTCACGGGCGAGCGCATCGACTCCGACGGCCCCCGTCGCGCCGGTCTTGAGCGGATTGAGGTGTGCGCCGTCGAACACTGCCAGCGGCCGTCCCGATTCGCTGTCGTACAGCGGCAACACGAAGTGGGCGTCGTCGTCGCCGAACCCGGCGGCGTAGGTGTATCCGCCCATCGCACCCGTCTCGGGAAGGATCGCCAGATAGCCCGTCAACAGCCCCGGCGGCTCCTCGCTGGTCAGCACGGTTCGGGGTTTCGCCGGTGCACCAGTCCCGCGCTGGCGGTATCCCTCCCGGACAGCCGTCACGTACTCCGGCGGCCTCGCGAGCCCGCGTGTCTCCGCACTGCGGTAGAACGGTATCTCGACCATCCCGCGTGTATTTGTGCTCCGGCTTTGTATACGTGTGTTTGCTGGCTCCAGGCGAGCGCGCGTTTCGGTGTTGAGACGCGGAACTGACACACGAGCACGAGAAAACGAGCAGGCCGGAACAGACTTATGGCAACCACCACCAGTCACGACCGATGAAGGTCCTCGTCACTCTCACGGAAGTGGCAGCAGTCGATACAGTGTTCGAGATCGACGGACTCGAGATCGACGACCGGTACCTCTCGACGGATCTCAACGAGTGGGACGAATACGCGCTCGAAGAGGCCGTCCAGATCGTCGAAGACAGAGGTGGAGAGGTCGTCACTGCCACGATCGGTCCCGATGGAGTCGAAGGGACGATCAGACAGGCGCTGGCGAAAGGCGCAGACAGAGCGATCCGGGTCTGGGACGACCGACTCGAGGAACGCACCGTGCTTGATCCGCGGACGAAAGCGGCCGTACTCGAGGGAGTCGTGACTGACGAGCAGCCGGACCTCGTCGTATCTGGCGTCCAGTCCGCTGATGAAGCGTTCGGTGCGACACCGACCGCGCTGGCGGCGCGGCTGGATTGGGCGTGGGCAACGGTCGTCAACGACCTCGAACTCGGTTCGACGACGGCACAGGCAACGCGTGAACTCGAAGGGAACCTCGAGGAGTTCGTCGATGTGGATCGTCCGGCCGTGCTGTCGATCCAGACCGGGATCAACGAACCGCGGTTTGCCAGTTTGAAAGACATCACGCAGGCCCAGCAAGCGGAGATCGCGGTTCGATCGCTAGCGGACATCGGCGTCGGACCGGACGATCTCGTGGCCTCGATCGAACGGACGGCCCTGTATAGACCAGAACAGGGCGGCGATGCGACGATATACGAGGGCAGCCCCGAGGAGACTGCGAAGGACCTCGCGGCGGTTATCGAGGAAACGGGGGTGAGACAATGACCGTCCTGGCACTCGCCGAACACCGCCGCGGAGAGCTGCGAGAGGTGACGATGGAACTGCTTTCCGCGGGTGAGAGGCTTGCAGATGCGACGGACACAGCGTTACACGTCGCTGTCGTTGGCGGCAGTGTCGACAAACACGCGGACCGACTCGACCGCGACGGTGTCGATGTCATCCACACGATCGACCACGGCGAGGAGTTCAACCACGACAGCTCCACGCAGGCGATTTCCCGGCTCGCCGAGACGATCGAGGCAGACGTACTGCTGGGGCCGAACACAGTCAACGGGCTGGACTACCTGCCGGCCGTCGCCGAGCGCCTCGACGTGCCGATCGTGACGGACGTCATCGATTTCGAAGCCGGTGAGTCGCTCGCGGTCACGCGCGAGCAATACGAGGGCAAAGTCGAGACGACATTCGAGATAGACTCCGTACCAGTGGCGATCACGGTGCGCCCCGGCGTGTGGCCCCGAGCGACCGGGGCCGGTGCTGCCGAGCGGGCGGCGTTCGATATCGACATCGACGAGACGACGATCCGGTCGAGGAGTTCGGGATTCCAGGAGCTGGGCGGTGAGGTCGACGTCGCCGAGGCCGACGTGCTGGTCGGCGTCGGACGGGGGATCGAGTCGGAAGACAACCTGGATATCGTTCGCGAGTTGGCTGAGACGCTGGATGCGACGCTGGCGGCGACACGCCCCGTCATCGACAACGGGTGGCTATCCGCGGATCGGCAGGTCGGGCAAAGCGGCAAGACGGTCTCCCCGGAGTTGTACATCTCCGTCGGTATCTCCGGGACCATCCAGCACGTCTCCGGCGTCCGCGCGGAGACGCTGATCGCTATCAACAACGACCCGAACGCACCGATCTTCGAGGTTGCCGACTACGGTGTCGTCGACGACCTCTTCGAGGTTGTCCCGGCGCTGACCGAGCA
>JBMCBU010000166.1:0-3435 GCA_048623335.1 Halapricum sp. | reverse complement strand
GTCCGATCGGCTACGCGAATCACTATGAGCACAGAGACGACGATCGCGGCCGTCAGCGGGAGGTCAGTGATGTCGCTGCCCAGCGTCTCCATCGTCCGTCGAGCGATCGTCAACGCGCCGACTGCAACGGCGACAGAGCTGAGCAGGATACCGATGTTCATCTCGAGGGAATCGCTGCCGACCAGCGGCGCGACGGCGTTGGCGATGTTCGAGGTCCCGGAGCTGAAGGCTATCAGACAGCCGACAACAGCGACGACAGCCGATCCCAGCAGTTCCCGACGGCTCGTGTTCGGACCGCGAACCGGCCGGGGGACGACCCCCGATGGCTCAAGCGTGAGCAGTGGCCCCTCGCTCTGCTCGATCGCGACGATCCGGTCGAGCGTGTCGTAGTAGTACCGGCCGATCATCAGCGCGAGCCAGAAGCCGACCACCGGCGACAGAAGCCACCACGCGAGGATCTCGGCGACGACCGCCGCGATCACGACACCGAGAGCGAGCAGCGCGTCGACAACGGTACAACGTAGTGAGATTCGGGCTAAGATGTTACGGATTCGCTCGCTGCGTCTTCGAGGACGACCCGATCGCCGGCCTCGACAGCTTCGGCCGCCCCCGCAGGGAGTTCGACGATCCGATCGGCGCTCGCCATCCCGAGTCCGATCCAGGGTCGAAGCGTTTTGACGTGGACGGCCGTCTCGCCCTGCAACCAGAGAACGTCGAGCGGAATCCGGACGAACAGCATGTGAACGAACCGGCGGGCGACGGCGTCGTCACCGGCAAGCGGGAGTTTCGCGGCGATTCCGGACGGCGGTTCGAACTCGAAGACCAGTGCGTACTCCTCGGGGATCGACGAGCGGAACATCAATCCCTTCGACGTCTCGACGAACCCCTCCGCGATCTCGACGTCGCTTGCGAGCACGGACGACTCCCCGTCGCTCTCGTGGACGAGACGCATGGCCGGGCTATCGGCGAGTGGGGGCAAAACGCTGTCGGCGTCGCCGGCTTCGAAGCCCATTTGATCGGGCCGACCCTGGTTCGGATATGCTGATCGGAGCCCACACGAGCATCGCCGGTGGCGTGTACAACGCCGTCGACGAGCAACTCGAGTACGACGGCAACTGCGGCCAGATCTTCAGCCACTCCCCGCAAGTCTGGCAGGACCCGAACGTCGGCGACGACGAAGCCGAGCAGTTCCGCGAACAAAGTGAGCAGGGAGACGTCGGCCCGTGGGTCATCCACTCGTCGTATCTCGTCAACCTCTGTACCCCGAAAGACGACCTCCGGGCGAAGTCCATCGATTCGATGCAAAAAGAGGTCGACACCGCCGAGAAACTGGGCATCGAATACGTCAACGTTCACCTGGGTGCGCACACCGGTGCCGGTGTCGAGGGGGGACTGGACAACGCCGCCAGCGCACTGAACGAACTCGACGTTCCCGAGAGCGTGACGGTACTGGTCGAGAGCGACGCCGGCAGCGGCACGAAACTCGGCGGGGACTTCGAGCACCTGGCGGGCGTGCTCGAACGCACAGAGCAGGATCTGGAAGTCTGTCTGGACACCGCTCACGCCTTCGCCGCGGGCTATGATCTGTCGACGGCCGAAGGTGTCGACCGAACCGTCGAGACCTTCGACGACGTCGTCGGGCTGGACAACCTCGCGTGTGTCCACCTCAACGACTCCAAACACGCCTGCGGGACGAACAAGGACGAACACGCCCACCTGGGCGAGGGCGAAATCGGCGAGGAAGGGATCAGCGCCGTCCTCTCCCACGAGGAGTTGCGCGACCTGCCGTTCGTGCTGGAGACGCCGACCGAGAACGGGCGGGGCTTCGCCTGGAACGTCGAGCGCGCGCGGGAACTGCGACGATAAGCGACAGCCAGTCGCTTCACAACCGGGCGGCCAACTCCCGGAGCCGCTCGTGCCCACGACTGTTGAAAGGGATCCCATGGCCCATCGCGAGCACGTCGACCGCCGGGAGTTCCGCGGCCAGTCGCTCGATGCTCGCCCGGACCTGATCCGCGTCGTGGCTCAACAGCCACGGTGACGGTTCGAGCCGTCCCCCGGATTCCCGAACCAGGTCGCCGACAAACGCGACCGACAGGAACTCGCTGACGTAGCTGACGTGTCCCGGCGTGTGTCCGGGCGTGTGATAGACGGAAAACGAGTCGACGGTATCGCCGTCGCCGATGGATCGAATCGGGCCGGACGGCTCAGGACAGAACGGTGCCGCGAGACGCTGGCTCAGCCCCTTTCGAGTGAACCAGGTCGGCTTGCGGTCGCCCGCAACCATCGGGGCGTCAGTCGCGCCGACGTAGACGGGCGCATCGATCCGATGCAACGTGCCGACGTGATCGATGTCGTAGTGAGTGAGAAGCACCCGATCGACATCGCCGAACGTGTACCCGAGGTCTCCGAGTTCGCGTACGAGTCCCCGGCGGGACAGCGGTGTCCCCGCGTCGACGAGCGTCAGGCTATCGCCGTTCTCGAGGAGGTAGGCGTTCACGCCACGAAGGTCGAACCACCAGATTCCGTCTGCCAGTTCCGTCGCCATGTGTGATCGTTGGTGGGCCGGTTCCGAAAAGCTATACCATCGAACGAAGAAACGCCGCGGCCGTCCGGAGCTTCGAGGGCTGGCGGATCTCGCGCAGCTCGGCGTCGCTCAGCTCGAAGTCGAAGACATCGAGGTTCGCCTCGATGTGCTCGCGGCTGGTCGCTTTCGGGATCGTCACGACGCCGTCCTGCTGGAGGAGCCACCGGAGCGCGACCTGTGCCGGGGACTTGTCGTATCCCCTTCCGATCCGCTCCAGTATGGGGTCGTCGAGGACGGCACCCCTGGCCAGTGGGCTGTAGGCCGTCAGCAGGATATCGTGAACACGACAGTAATCCAGTAGCTTCCGCTGGTCCCAGTAGGGGTGGTACTGGACCTGGTTCGTGAGAATCGGCGCGTCACTCACCTCGCGTGCACGCCTGAGCTTCTCGACGCCGAAGTTGCTCACGCCGACGTGTCGGATGAGCCCCTCATCCCGCAGGTCGGCCATCGCCCGCAGCGTCTCCTCGTGGCTGGCCAGGGTGAGGTAGTTCGGCTGGTGGATCAACAGGAGATCGACGTACTCGGTGTCCAGCCGATCGAGACTTTCGCGGGTCGAGTCGACTACCCGCTGGTAGGTCCGGTTTCGGGTGTCGAGTTTCGTCGTCAGGAAGATCTCCTCGCGGTCGATTTCGGCCGCGGCGATCCCTTCGCCGACTTCCGCTTCGTTGCCGTAGACCTGTGCGGTATCGATGTGCCGATAACCGACCTCGAGGGCCGTCTCGACGGCGGTAGGACAGTCATCGCCGGTCAACTGCCACGTCCCCAGGCCGAGCGCCGGAACCTCGACGCCCTGTGTAGTCTCGTAGTCCATGCCCTGACCAACGGTCCACAGGATGAAAATCCCGGCG
>JBMCBU010000165.1:0-3473 GCA_048623335.1 Halapricum sp. | reverse complement strand
CGAACACCACGCAGATCGCCGTCGAGACGACCGTCTCGAACACGGTCGCGAACGCCATCGAGGTCGGTGACACCTTCGATATCGCCAACCGGTCGATCGCGAGCGTACAGACGGTAGACGTTTACCCGACCGGCGACGACACGACGCGACGGGTCCTCCTCGGGCTGGACCTCCAGACAGTCGCGCGCGACTCCGGGGCTTACTTCGGGAACGATCGGGTCGCGCTCGGCACGACGGTCCCGTTCGAGACGGAGGCGTACAGTCTCTCGGGGACGGTCCTCGGCAGGGGTTCGTACGCCCCGGACGGCAATACTACCACGGAGACGATCACAGTCACAGTCGAGGACGTCGATCCCGACTTTGCCGACGGGATCGAGGTCGGCATGGTCGAGGAGTCGATGGGCCAGACAACGGCCGAGATCCTCGACAAGCAGACGGAACCGGCGTCGACTATCCTCACCAGCGATGACGGCCAGATCTACGAGCGGACTCACCCGCGCAACGAGGACGTCACTCTCACTGTCGAGGTCACCGCCCGGGAGACTTCAGACGGCTATCAGTTCCACGCCAAGTCACTCAGAGAGGGCGACGAGATCACACTCGACTTCCGGACGATCACGGTCCGGGGCACGGTGACAGACATCTGAGCACTGCCGTGATTGAAACCAATGAGTACCGACGATCGCATCGACCAGGCGCTGTCCGCCTCGCGGGTCAGACAGGGGCTCGACCGCTTCGTGTCCGGTTCCGCCGTCGCGTCGACGCTATCGTCGATCGTCAACGGTTGGAGAGGCCGATTCCGTACTCAGGGTCAGACCGTCCGGTCGTGGCTAGCGCGGTCGGTGCTCGGACGGGGCGGACGCGCGGTCAGTCGGCGACTCGGAGCGATTGCGGACGGCTCTCGCGCGCTGTCCGGACTGTCGAGGGTCGAACGCTGGGTGCGGTCGTCGTGGCTCTATCGATGGTTGACGGCCGAGCCCGACCCGGACGTGGTCGTGATCGACCTTCGAGAGACAGTGACGGTTCGCCCGTTCTTGGCGGCGCTCGACGAGTCGATCGGCTTGCTCACGACGGGTCGCCGGACATCGGTCGTGCGGCGGTCACTCGGGCGAGGATGGCGGCGCTTTTGCAGTTCGCCGGTCCGGTACGCGAGTCTGTTCGGGCTGTTCGCGTTGTTCGTCGCGACTGCTACGAGTGTCATCCGCGGGACGCCCGGTCCCGGCGGGTTCTGGGTTCGTCTCGGTCTCGCGGTCGTATTACTGGCCGGGACGCGAATCGATCGTCCCTGGACAGAACTGCGGGACTCGCGACCGGTTACGTTGCTGGTCGCAGCGTTCGAGCCGCCAGAGCCGCCTGGCGAACCCGCACGAAGCGACGATGGACAGCGGCCGGACGACACTTCCTCAGCGGAGCCCGACGGACCACGGCCGTGATGGAATCGCAACACCCATCCCGATCCGCCGACCGGCTGTAGACATGGACTGGTCGCTCGTCGTGGCCTTCGTCGTCGGCGTCCTCCAGGGGATCTTCGAGTGGCTGCCGATCTCCAGCGAAGGGAATATCACGATCGCACTGTCGGCGCTCGGGCGCTCGCCGGATGACGCCGTCGCGTTTGCACTGTTTCTGCATCTCGGGACGGCGCTGTCGGCGACAGCGTACTACCGTCACGAGTTGTACGACGTGTTCGAACTCGTTCCCGAGTGGCGTCCGGGCCGGGCCTTCGAGGGGGAGCAGGCGCTCGTTACTTTCCTCGCCGTCGGAACGATTATCTCGGGGGTCGTCGGGCTCGCCGCGTACGCGACACTCGATGCGGTCGTCTCGTCGGTCTCCGGCGGAGCGCTCGTCGTCCTCGTCGGCGTGTTGCTGGTGGCAACGGGGCTCTTCCAGCGCTTCTCCGGCTCGGTCGAGGGCGAAACACAGGCGCAACCGCGCGGGGTCGACGCGGTACTGGTCGGCGCGCTGCAAGGGCTGGCGATCCTGCCTGGCGTCTCCCGATCGGGCGTGACCGCCGGCGCGTTGCTGTTGCGCGGGTACGACGGACCCACCTCGTTTCGGCTGTCGTTTCTGCTGTCGATCCCGGCCGCGGTGGGTGGCGGCCTGCTCGCGTTCGCGGACACCGGTCTCGGCGACGTGACACTACTTGGGGCGGCAGTCGCGCTCGGCGCAGCCGCGACCGTCGGCTACGCGACGATCGACGCACTCATGCGTCTCGTCGAGCGCGTCTCCTTCTGGGGCGTGTGTCTCGTCCTCGGGTCGCTCGCGATCGTCGGTGGCATCGCGGTCGATCCTACCGGGTTCCTGAACGCTGTGGAGTCGACCGTCGGTGTGTTTGCGAGCCGTGGCTTCGTCCCGTCGTAGTGTCACGTGGTGTGGATTCTGCTCGAACAGGTGGACTTATTATCGGTCAGTGTCACTCTCCTCACACATGGTAACGGGCCACCGGTATCGGGCCGTGAGCGCCACTGGTGTGGCGCTTCTCACAGCGGCGGCGGTGCTCGTGGCGAACACCGCGGGGACCCAGAACGTCGTCGTCTCCACGGTGCCGGTGGTCGAGCGGCTACGCCCGGTGGTGCTGTCGGGTCCGGACCTGCTCTTCCGGCTCGCCCTCGTGACAGGCGTCGTCACGCTGTTGCTCGCGCCGCTGTACAAGCCGCGGCCGCGTCGCATCCTGAACACGGTCTTCAGGTCCGAACGGCGGATCGTTGTCGCCGGGATGGCGCTGGCGACGATCGGCTATCTCGATCACTCCTCGCGCGTGCCACGGGCGACGCTACTGGTCACGTTCGGGCTGCTTGCGATCGCCGTCCCGCTGTGGCTCGTGCTCGTGCGTCATCGGCCGACTGACGAGCCCGAACGGGCCCTTATCATCGGAGACGACCCCGCCGAGATCAGTCGCATCACGTCGGCGCTGGACGCACCCGTCATCGGGTTCGTCGCGCCGTCGACACCGCACTCGACCGGTGACGGCGACGACATTGGGATAGCTATCCCGGCGACCGACGGTGCCGGACTCGTCCGCGAGCAGCCGGCGAAATCGGTCGACGTGCCGTATCTCGGCGGTATCTCGCGACTCGAATCCGTCGTCGTTGCGCACGACGTCGACACCGCCGTCTTCGCGTTCAACGAAACCGACCGCGAGGAGTTCTTTGGCGTGCTCGCCAGCTGTCACGAGTTCGGCGTCGACGCCAAGATCCACCGCGAGAAAGCCGATACCGTGCTCGTCGCCGACGATCCGGGGACCGAGATCCTGGACATCGACATCGAACCCTGGGACTGGCAGGATCGGGTCGTCAAGCGCGCCTTCGACATCGCCTTTGCCGGTGCTGGGTTGCTCGTCACCGCGCCACTGCTGGTTGTGATCGCCGCCGCGATCAAACTCGACAGTCCCGGTCCAGTCTTCTACAGTCAGGAGCGCACGGCGGAGTTCGGCGAGACGTTTACCGTCTACAAGTTCCGGAGCATGATCCCGGACG
>JBMCBU010000164.1:0-3482 GCA_048623335.1 Halapricum sp. | reverse complement strand
ACTCCGCGCGGTCGATGTCCAGCTCCTCTTCGATCCCTTGGAGCCACTCCGAGTCCGCGAGCTCCTCCATGCGCTCGCGGAAGTGCTCCTTGCAGACGCCGACTTTGATCCCGTCTTTCTCGACGGTGACCTCGGCGTCGCGATCACAGTAGTGACAGTTCATATCCGACCATACGACAGCGAGCGCATTGAACCCTGCGTTGTCGTCATGCGTCTGTCGGACGACTGTCCGGAGTGGCGTGTCTCGTGGGCCGTGTCACCCGACGGTCGGATGTGGGAGCCGCTTGTGGACGCGCTCGAACGCCTCGGCGTCGAGCCCGGCGATTCCGAGCCGCCGCCCGTGGGCGTCGCTCCCGCCGGTCGCAAGCAGTTCGTGGCGATCGATCGCGCGCCGGACCGCGTCACGGTCGACGTCACGGTCGTAGGGATAGGACAGTTCGACGGCGTCTAGCTCGGCCGCCAGTCCGAGTGCGTGCTCGCGATCGCGGTAGCGAAGCGGGTGAGCCAGTCCGACGAACGCGGCCGCCTCGTCCAGGAGTCGCCGACCGGTCTCGAAGTCGGGGATCTCCCTGGCGACGAAACAGGGGTCGCCGTCGCCGATGAGCGCCTCGAAGGCCTCTTGATAGCCGAACTCGGCGTCGCTCTCCTCGATCGCGCGGGCGATGTGTGGCCGTCCGACGCCGGGGTACACGTCGACGTCCAGCACGACGCCGAGTCGATCCTCGATACAGTCGACGATCGCGCGGGCACGCTCGATCCGGTCGCGCTGGATGCGCTCGCAGGCCGCTTCGAGTTCGGGGGTCGCCTCCAGGCCGTACCCGAGCAGGTCGACCCGCTGGCGGCCGGCATCGACCCGGAGTTCGATCCCGTGGACGACTGTCACGCCGTCGCGCCGGACCACGGGACCGTCCAGGCCGGGCTGGAGCCGATCGTGGTCGGTGATCGCGACGGCGTCGAGTCCGGCCTGCCGTGCGACCGCCGGCACCGCCTCGGGGTCGAGTTCCCCGTCTGAAATCGTCGTGTGCACGTGCAGATCCGCCCGGATCATACGCCACCTTCTCCCGCCGCCCCAAAGCGACTTCCGATTCCGTCGATGTTTAACCACATATCGATACCTTAGACGGTCCTGTATGATTAATAGTGAAAGTTTATACCCGTCCGTCGACTCGGGTCTCGTATGAGGCTCACAAAGGCGACGGAGAAGTTCGAGACACACACCTATCCCGCGACGACCGAGGAGTTGATCGAGGCCTACGGCGAGACCGAGTTGACCTTGCCCAACGGGACCGAGACGCTGGGCGAGGCGCTGGGCCGACTCGAAAACGAGACGTTCGAGTCAGCAACGGACGCGAACATGGCGATCTACAGTGCGGTTTCGAGCAAAGGCATCGGCCGCAAGCACTACAGCGACAGGGATCCGATCGCACCCGGCGAAGACGGCCCGGATCCGCTCTCGCTGTGATTGCCGCACGGGACTGGCGATAGCCGCTATTTCTCGAGGAAGTCCGGCTTCGAGACCCGGTCGCGACTGTCGAGGTCGGGTTGATCGAGGATCTTCGTCTTTTCCAGCGCGGCAGGGAGTCGGTTCTGCCCGCCAGTGGGAACGTCCTCACGCTCGACGGTGACTTTCTCGCCTTCGACCAGTTCCGCCCACACGTCGTCCTCGTCGCCGTCGTCGCTTTCGTACTGCTCTTTTTTGGCCTTGTTTTTGCCCTCTTCGAAGGCCAGTTCGACGATACTCCTGTTGTAGGCGGTGTCCATCTCGGCGACGATCCGCTCGTACTCCTCGGCGTAGTCGTGGCCGAGCGACGCGGCGACACCGATGGCGAAGGCTCGACTCATCGCCTCGTCGCGATCGAGTGTCTCCCAGTCGGTGTCGTAGGTCCGTTCGTACATGCTAGCCCTGTATCTTCTCGTCAGTGTGGACGCGCAGTCCGTGGTCACTGAAGGAGATTTGGCGGATGTCACAGTCGATTGGCGTACCGCGCATCTTGATGACCTGGATGCCGCGGGTCATGCCGCCCGATTCCAGGTAGTTGTGAAAGAAGATGACCCCGTGCGCGAGGTAGTGCTCGTCGGAGTACGCCGACGGATCGGTCATCTCGGAGATGAGCAGGATCGTCGTATCGGTCTGTTTGAGCGCGGAGAGAAAGCCGGTGATCTCCTGGTTTGCATCCGAGAAGAAATGCTGCAACAGCATCGTCGAGTCGACCACCGCGCGGTCGATGTCGTTGGAGTCCAGAAAGGCGACCAGTCGGTTGGTCAGCCCGCCCTCGTGGCCGAACTGGGTGATCGTGCGCTTGCCGCTCTCGGTCACGAGATTGAGAAACTGCACCGCGTCCGACTGCATGGCCTTGTCGAACCCGAAGTCGAAGCCGGACATGTCCTGCATCAGTTCCTCTTTGGTCTCGTGCATCGTAACGTACAGGCAGTTCTTGCCCTGCTTTGCGCCCTCCGTGATGAACTGCGAGGAGAAGGTCGTCTTTCCGCTTCCGGGCGGGCCGCTGACGACGTACAGCCGCCGCGGCAGCAAGCCACCGTCGACGAGCTCGTCGAAGCCGGGGACGCCACTCGAAATACGCATGTCTGAAACAGCGCGACCTCGCGACATAGATGTTTCCTCATTGTTCCCGATAGTGATAACTCTCTCGTAACAGTATCGACAGGTCTGGTCGGTGAGCGTCGAACGCGAAGCGCTTTTGCCCGCCGCCTGACTCCATCATACCAATGACCGCGAATACACACCGGAGGTGTCGGCTGTGACGAGCGAGATGACCGAGATCACGGTCGTCGGCGAGGACGACACCGGACTGATCGCAAGCGTCACCTCGCTTCTGTTCGAGCGTGGCATCAACATCGAGGACCTCGATCAGGCCGTCCGGGAGGGCGTCTTCCGGATGACGATGCACGTCGACACGGGCGAGATGGTCTGTACGGAGTCGAAACTCCGGACGGATCTCCAGGAGCTGGGTGACGAACTCGACGTCGACATCAAGGTCCGGTTCCCGAAGGACCGCGAGACCCAGTCGATCGCCGTCCTCGTGACCAAGGAAAGCCACTGCCTCGAGGCCATCTTCGAGGCCTGGGCCAGCGGCGAACTCGGGGCGGACATCGACGTGGTGATCGGTAACCACTCGGACCTGCAACCGCTCGCCGAGAAGTACGAGGTGCCGTTCCACGACATCGGCGACGAGAAGGGCACGCCCGACGAGGGCGAACTGCTCGAGTTGCTCGAGGAATACGACTCGGATCTGATCGTGCTGGCGCGGTACATGCGCATTCTCAGCCCCGAGGTCGTCTTTCGCTACGAGACCCAGATCATCAATGTCCATCCGAGTCTGCTCCCTGCTTTCCCCGGTGCGTCGGCGTACATGCAGGCCATCGAGGAAGGCGTGCGTATCGCCGGCGTGACCGCCCACTACGTGACGACCGACCTCGACCAGGGGCCGATCATCACCCAGCGCGCGTTCAACGTCCCCGAC
>JBMCBU010000163.1:0-3711 GCA_048623335.1 Halapricum sp. | reverse complement strand
CGGTGGCTGCGGACTCATACACCGCATCGAGGACCCGCATGTCGGCCAGTGCATGCTCGCCATCGGGGACGAAATCGGTGTCGGTCAGGAGGTGGTGGCCGAAGTACGCGAACTCCTCTTCGAGTTGGTGGACGGGGTCGAATGCAATCTCCGACTCGACGCCATCGCGGACGAGTGTGAGCTCACGGGCTTCTCGCTCGTAGAACGCGGGATCGAGGATGAGTTGTCCGTCGGTGCCAGTGATTTCGAGGCGACTGGCGTGCTGTGCGTTCTGACTCACCGAACAGAGCGCACGAACGTCGTCGGGGAATCGCAACTGGAAGGTGGCGTGTTCGTCGACCTCTTCGAAGGGGTCGTGCTCCGAGCGTGTGTGACCGGACACCGCTATCGGATCGGCGTCGAGGATGAACCGCGTCGTGTTGAGTGGGTAAATGCCGATGTCCATGAGCGCACAGCCACCCGAGAGGTCGGGATCCAATCGCCACTGGTCGGTCTCCTCGCTCAACTCTCCGAGCATCGTCTGTGACATGGTGGCGTGAATGTGGACGACGTCACCGATGAACTCCCCGTGAAGCAGTGCTTTGAGACGACGAACTGCGGGGTCGGTCTGCATCCGATATCCCACCATCAGGGGAATATCAGCATCGTCACAGGTGGCCACGAGACGCCTTGCTCGGTCGAGAGACGCCTCCAGCGGTTTCTCACAGAGGAGCGCAGTGCCCTGATCGGCCGCGATTTCGGCATAGTCGAGATGCGTCGCGTTCGGCGTGGCGACGTAGATCGCGTCGTAGGCCTCGTTGGCCACCCCATTGCGGAACTCTTCGGGCGTGAGTCCAATGAGATCGTGCTCGTCCGCGACGGTGGCCACGGCAGCTGAGTCGATATCGACCGCGACAGTCGCCTCGGTGAACCCCGAACGCTCGATACCCGGAAGTGCCCACTCGCGGGTGAACCAGCCCAGGCCGACGACTGCAAGTCTGACTGTGTCGTCGACGGCAGTTGGATCGTGCGTCTGCCAGTCTCGGTGGGTGAACGCGTCGAAGTACTCGCCAAGAGAGTGCATGACGACGGGACGTCGGCCCGCTGTTCAATAACACCCCCGGATTTGGACGTCCAGAGACGTCCGAAATCCGGTCTCGGCAGCATCAACCGTCCCTGCCCTCTGGACCGGGTCCCGATCAAAAGGTCGTCAATGTCGATGTCGACGAATACCGTGAGAGGCCAACGAAGCGGTATGTGGGTTTCGACATGGGGAGAGTCGATGTTGAGGTGGGCGTACGATGCGCCAGTTTGTCGTTGTCGAAAGCCGGCGATAGCATCATCCGTTGTATCTTGTCCGTCAGTCAACTGCCTCGTGACGTCCGCCTCGTACTGCCAGGACACGAAACTTATCATCGCCCTCATACACACTGTTGTATGAGCGAACCATTGCCCGAAGAGCGGTCGCCGGAACCTGTCACAGTCGAGTCGATGGCGAGCGACCTGCACAACCTCGGTGTCGAGGCAGGGCAGACGGTGCTGGTTCACGGTTCGCTCTCTGCGCTCGGATGGGTCTGCGGCGGGGCCCCCGCCGTCGTTGACGCGCTCACGCGTGTTGTCGGCGAGACTGGAACGGTCGTGATGCCGACTCACTCTCCCGGGAACAGAGACCCCACGAACATGTCAGCCCCTCCCATCCCCGAATCGTGGCATGACATCGTCCGCGAACAGATGCCACCGTATCGACCCGCTGTCACGCCGACGCAGGGGATGGGCGCGATCGCCGAGTGCTTCCGCTCGTACCCCGCGGTCCGACGTAGCGACCACCCACAACACTCGTTTGCCGCGTGGGGGGCAGACGCCGCGTTCGTCACCGACGACCACGCGTACGATTTCTCGCTTGGAGAGCAGTCGCCGCTGGCCCGCGTGTACGACCGTGACGGCGACGTGCTGTACCTCGGGACGTCCCACACGACGACGACGTCTCTCCACCTCGCCGAGTACCGAGCCGACATCGACCTCGATACGGTCACGCACGCCAGCGCAGTGCTCGTGGACGGAAAACGCGAGTGGGTCCAGTGGGAGGACATTGACTTCGACGACGAGGACTTCTCGGACTGTGGGACGGCATTCGAGCGTGAACACCCGGACGCGTTCGAGACGGGGCGTGTCGGGGTTGGTGACGCGACGCTCCTCGCTCAGCGGCCGCTCGTGGACTTCGGGGTTGAATGGTTCGAAACAAACCGCGAGTGATACCTACATCGGCTACATGTGTCGATCAGCTCAGCCACGTCGAGGGCCACGAGAAGGATTCCCTGCCATGCCGGGCAAAAGCTATAACACGATACCTGCCATTGACCCAGACCGTGTATCGAACTGGCCATCAGGGTGTCAACCTCGTGTTGTTCGCCCCCGTCTTGGCGGCACTCGGAGTGGCCGGGCACCTCTGGCTCGGCGCAGTCGGCGTCGCGATCGTCTTCACCACCGCGTCGATGCCCGATATCGACGTTCGGTTGCCGCTGATCGCCCATCGCGGGATCACCCACACCGTCTGGGCAGCGCTCGCCGTCGGACTCGCGGTCGCCGTGGCGGTCGGCTACGCCGGCACGTCGATCGCGTCGTCGGTTCCCGAACTCGCCGTCTACGAGCCGGTGGCACTTGGGGCGTACGCCGGCGGCATCGTGGGGTTCTCCGTGCTGGGCCATCTCGTGGGCGATCTGCTGACACCGATGGGGATCAGGCCGTTCGCTCCGCTGTCGAACCGGTCGTACTCGCTGGGGCTGTGGACTGCCGATTCGATCGCTAACAAGGCGCTGTTCGGTCTCGGCGTGGGTGTGCTGGCGGGCACAGTCGCTCTCATTACCCTCCTCTAGCGCGTGATTCATTACGATCCGGCCGAAAGCCCGGATATGGACCCCGCGGTACTGCGCGAGGACATGGTCGACAGCTTGGAACACGAGAGCAAGGGCTGTCTCGACGACGAGCAGGTGTCGCTTGCGATGCGCACGGTCGAGCGCGAGGCGTTCGTCGACGACGAGCGGGCCGCCTACGCCGATCGGACCCTCGAGCGCCACGGCACGCGCGTGCTCGCGCCGAGTACGGCCGCGCGACTGCTCGACGTGCTCGCGCCGAGACCCGACGAGCGTGCACTGGTCGTCGGGGCCGGCGTGGGCTATACCGTCGCCGTGGTCGCCGAGGTCGTCGGCGCGACCGACACGCACGCGATCGACAACAACCGACAGCTCGTCTACGAGGCGCGCTCGAACCTCTCGGCGGCGGGCTACGACGAGGTGCTCGTCGACTACGGGGACGGTGCCGAGGGGCTGGCCGCCTACGCGCCCTACGACTGTATCCTGCTGGAGGCCGGGGCCGTCGAGCCGCCGCGAGCATTACTCGACCAGCTGACCCCAGAGGGGCGGCTCGTCATGCCGCTTGGAGCCGGCACACAGACGCTGTCGGTCGTCTCGAAGGACGGCACGGTCGAGCGCCACGGCACCGTCGCGTTCCAGCCGCTGCTGGTCGACGGCGAGTCCGCCCACGAGATCGAGCGCAACCGGACCCACCGCGAGGACCGGGAGTTCGCCCGCAAGCACGCCGAGTCTCGACCCGGCTGGGAACAGGACTGGATCGACTGGGACGACACGCGCCGGCGGTGATCGGCCCGCGAACCCAACGTCGGCGTTTTCCCGGCCGGCCCCGAACGACCGGTATGGACGAACGCGAGGTCGTTAC
>JBMCBU010000162.1:0-3754 GCA_048623335.1 Halapricum sp. | reverse complement strand
CGAAGGGTCCGGTCACCGACGAGATCCAGACGCGCTTTTTCGAGGTCGTCGAGGAGGGCCAGCCCGAAGAGTGGTTCACGCACGTCTAGGGTGCGGAGACGTGCGGCGGCGTCGCCGTCAACGTCGAGTTTGACTGGGACGGTTCGCCACACCTCCGTCCGTCAGATGTGTGCCTGACTGGTGATTGACGTGAGGAGGAAAGGCGGCGACAGTTCGTGGCATGTGAGCGGGTTGTCGGCTTCTGCGCGCGGGTCGTGGGCCCGCTCGCACGGCCCGCAGAACGGAGTTCCGCGCTGTCCTCTCCGGCCCACTCGCTTCGTCCTTCCGACTCAGCGTCAGCAGTCCTCGCTTCTTGATGCCGGAGGCTTCGCCTCGAGTACGCTGATCGCGACCATCGCTATCTTGTCGACGACTCCGTTTCCTCGTCGTCGGCTTTCTCGACGAGGATGTCGAGCGAGACCGCGCCGTTGTCGCTCGACTCGCCGAATCCAGCACTGAGCACGCGGGTCAACGCGTCTTCGACGTTCTCGTCGAGTTCCTCGTAGTCTCCCGGTTCGACCTCGATGACGAACCCGGTCGTGATGTTCGGTGCGGTCGGCAAAAAGAGGAGCTCACGGCCGTCGGACGCGCGTTGGCCGGTCTTGAACGCGGTCATCCGCATGCCGTCCCAGGTTTCGACCTTGACTGGGGCCTGCAACTCTTCGGTCCCCCCAACGGCGGTCTCGACGGCCATCTTCGACGCGTTGTAGATGACGCGCAGCCCCGGCAGGTGGTTCATGAGGTCGTCCAGTCCGGCTTCGAGGAGCGATCCGACAGCCGTCCGCATGAGATACCCGATCGCGAACACCACAAGTATGAACACGACGATCGTCAACAGGACCTGCAGCGGTTCCGACTCGACGACGCCCTGCAGCGGGACCTGCTTGATCCGGTTGTACAGCCAGGTGAGTACGAACACCGTCACGAGCAACGGAAGGAGGACGATCAGCCCACTGGCGAAATCACGCTTCCACGTTGCCGACATTATTCTAAGCCAAGAGAGTACGCGCAATAATACTGTCGCTACCGCTGTCGGCTTCCTGTCACGACCGGGGCAGCGCTACACCTATCGGGCTGGCGGGTGACATGCCGACATGTTCGATGTCCCGATAGCGACCGTTTCCGCCGAATCGATTCTCGAATCGTTCCAGACCGACCTGGCGGGTGCGATCCCGCGACTCGTCTCCGGACTGTTGTTTCTCGCTCTCGCGTACGTCGCGATCAGGCTCCTCACGGGCGCGCTCCGGTCGGTGCTAGAGCGGATCTACACCGGCGACCAGCGGCTCGTCGCCGACCTGTTCGTGTTGATCGCGTCGGTGTTCCTGTGGTTTGGGGCCGGCCTGACACTGCTCAAACTCCTCGGGATGGGTGAGATCGCCGCCAGCCTCGGGACGGCCGCCGGCTTCGTCGCGCTGGGGGTCTCGTATGCGCTCTCGAACATGATTGCTGACACGGTCGCGGGCGTGTACCTCTTGCGAGACCCCGATTTCAACCCCGGCGACAGGGTGACCACGGAGTCGACGACCGGCTCTGTCGAGTCGATCGGCCTGCGAAAGAGCCGGATCCGGCTGGATAGCGGCGAACTGGTCGTGCTCGCGAACCGCACCGTCGAGTCGAAGTGGATCTGGCAGCCCGCGCCGGAGTGACGACCGCCAGCCGGATCGTGACGAGCGGCGACACGGCACGGCGGGCGCGTGCCGACGGCAAGAACAGTAGGTTTATCAGGCGCACGGGGCCAAGATTCAGCAAGATTACTTTCGAGATGACATCGAACAATCAACCGGAGGTGAACATCGGACTCGTCGGCCACGTCGACCACGGGAAGACGACCCTGGTCGAGGCCCTCTCAGGAGAGTGGACGGACCAACACTCCGAGGAGATGAAACGCGGCATCTCCATCCGGCTGGGCTACGCCGACGCGACGTTCCGGAAGTGCCCCGAGTGTGACGGTCAGGCCGCCTACACGGTCGCCGAGGAGTGTGACGAGCACGGCGTCGAGACCGAGCACCTGCGGACGGTCTCCTTTGTCGACGCGCCGGGCCACGAGACGCTGATGGCGACGATGCTGTCGGGCGCGGCGATCATGGACGGCGCGGTCCTGGTCATCTCCGCAACCGAGGACGTCCCGCAGGCCCAGACCGAAGAACACCTGATGGCACTGGACATCATCGGGATCGACAACATCGTCATCGCCCAGAACAAGATCGACCTCGTCGACGCCGAGCGAGCGCGCGAACACTACGAGCAGATCCAGGCGTTCGTCGAGGGCACCGTCGCAGAGGGCGCGCCGGTCGTTCCGATCAGCGCCCAGGCCGGCGCGAACGTCGACCTGCTGATCGAAACCGTCGAAGAACACGTTCCGACGCCGGAACGTGACCCCGACGCCGATCCGGAGATGCTGGTCGCCCGGAGCTTCGACATCAACCGGCCCGGAACGACCTGGGATTCGCTTTTGGGTGGCGTACTCGGCGGCAGCCTCTCGCAGGGGCGACTCGAACCCGACGAGGAGATCGAACTCCGGCCAGGGCGCGAGGTCGAGGAAGGCGGCCAAAGCGAGTGGGAACCCGTCACGACGACGATCCGCTCGCTGCAGGCCGGCGGCCAGAGCGTCGAGGAGGCCACCCCCGGCGGTCTGCTCGGCGTCGGCACCGGTCTCGACCCGTCGTTGACGAAAGGCGACGGACTCGCCGGACAGATCGCCGGCCCGCCCGGCACCCTGCCGCCGGTCCACCAGCAGTTCACGATGGACGTCCAGTTGCTCGATCGAATCGTCGGCGACGAGACCGACGAGGTCGAGCCGATCGCGACCAACGAGCCGCTGATGCTCACTGTCGGGACCGCCACGACGGTCGGAACTGTCACCAGCGCTCGCGACCAGGAGGCCGAGGTCGCGCTCAAGCGCCCGGTCTGTGCCCGCGAGGGTGCCAAGATCGCGATCAACCGACGCGTCGGCACGCGCTGGCGGCTGATCGGCATCGGAACCCTGCGTGAATGACGGTCGTCCTCGATACCAACGCGCTGATGATGCCGGTCGAATGTGACCTCCGCGTGTTCGACGAACTCAAGCGGCTGCTGGGATCGGTCGATCCGATCGTCCCCGAACAGGTGCTCGCGGAACTGGAATCGCTGTCCGGCGGTGCGAGCGAGGAGGCGACGGCCGCCAGCGTCGGGCTCGACCTGGCCGATCGCTGTCGGGTAGTCGAGGCCGGGCCCGAGTACGCTGATGACGCCGTGCTGGCGGTCGCAGAGCGCGACAGTGTCGAGTACGCAGTGACGAACGACAGACCGCTACGGGAACGGCTGCTCGAGGCGGGCGTTCCGGTAATTAGTTTACGCGGCGAGCACAAACTCGCTATCACCCACCCATAATATATGTACAAACGTGTACGACTCCGTGACACGGTCGAGGTTCCGCCCGAACACCTCGCAGACGTGTCCCCAGAACTGGTCAAGAAGCTACTGCAAGACAAACTCGAAGGTCGCATGGACGAGGAGGTCGGCTCGGTCGTCTCGGTGATCGAGGTTCACGACATCGGCGAGGGATCCGTACTTCCGAATCAACCCGGCGTCTACTACGAGGCCGAGTTCGACGCGCTCACGTTCGATCCTCAGATGCAAGAGATCGTCGACGGCGAGGTCGTCGAGGTCGTCAACTTCGGTGCGTTCGTCGGGATCGGCCCCGTCGACGGCCTGCTTCACGTGAGCCAGATCTCCG
>JBMCBU010000161.1:0-3812 GCA_048623335.1 Halapricum sp. | reverse complement strand
CCCGATGAACGTTTCCCGGCGAGCGGCCCCCGATCGTCGAGCAGTCGTACCACGATCCGGAACAGCCTTACAGCAGTCCACGTGAAATATACGCACGTATGCAAACGATCGGATTCATCGGACTGGGTGCGATGGGCACCCCGATGGCGTGGAACCTTGACGAGGCGGGCTACGACCTGCTCGTCTACAACCGTAGCGACGGCCCGACCGAACCGTTCGCCGAAGCCGGAATCGGCGTCGCGGAGTCACCACGGGAGGTCGGACAGCGAGCCGACGTCGTGGTCACGATGGTCACCAACGACGAGGCGCTGGCAGCCGTGATGGACGGCGAGGACGGACTGCTCGCCGGTATCGGATCCGGACGGACGGTAATCCAGATGAGCACGGTCACGCCCGAGGCCACCGAGGCGGCGGCACAGACCGTCCGAGCACAGAACGCCCGCTTTGTCGACGCGCCGGTCTCGGGCACGGTCGGCCCGGCGGAGGAGGGCACGCTGACGGTGCTTGCCGGTGGCGACAACGAGGTCATCGACGACGTCGAGGCGATCCTGGCCGCGATGGGCGAGCCGATCGTCCGGTGTGGGGACGCCGGCGACGGCGCGCGCATGAAACTGTTCGTCAACCTCCTGCTGGGAGACATGATGGGTGCCTATGCGGAAGCGCTGACCTTCGGAGCCGCGCAGGGGCTAGATCTCGACGCCATGCAGCAGGTCGTCGAGGCCGGTGCCGTGGACTCGCCGCTGTTCGAGATCAAAGGTGAGCTCATCGCCGAACGCGACTTCGAGCCACGGTTCCCGGTCGATCTGCAGTTCAAGGACCTCCGGTACGCCAACGAGGTCGGCAACGAGATCGGCGTCCAGCTCCCACAGACGGCCGCCGCACGCGAATCGTTCAGCGCCGCCAGCGCGATGGGCCACGGCGACGAGGACATGACGGCCGTGATCAAGTACCTCGAATCGATCGCGGGCGTGACCGTCGGGGAATAGCTCTACCTCGGTCGTTCGAAGCGCCCCGAGGCGTCGCGTTCGCCCTCTATCGCGGCCGCGATCCACGACTGGTCGCTCCCGGTCTGTCGTTCGACGAGTGTGACGAACCGCTCGACGGTGACCGGCTCGTCTTCGGCGTTCATCGCCCGGAACACGTCCACGAGCGTTCGTGTACCGCCGCTCTCGGCCCGAATCTCGGCGTCGACGGCCGCCAGCAGTCGAGCGCCGGCGTGGTAATCAGCACCCGTTCCCTCCCAGGTCGTCCGGTTCGAGAGGACGGCCTCCTCGTACTCGGAGGCGGCCGCGAGCGCCGTCTGGACGTCTGCTTGTGTCACTCCGTCGTATTGCTCCTGCATGAAGCGGTAGCTCAGATAGCGGGCGCTCGCCTCGCGAAACCACGCCATGTCGTCGGCGGTCCGGAAGTCCTGGCGAGCGTGGACGTACTCGTGGATCCAGACGCTATGTGCGTCCCCGTCCCAGAACGCCTCGATAGTGACGTACCCGCGATCGTCGGGGTACATCAGTCCCTCGTTCGGTAACGCGTCGGGCACGGACACGAGAACGACGTTTCCCTCGGCGTTCGGAGCCAGCGAGTACGGCCCGGCGAACGCCTCGACGAAGCCGGCCTTGCGAGCTGGATCGACGTCTCTGCCCTCCGGTACGACGACGGTCAGCGTCGTCCCGTCGATCGAAACTGTCGCCGTCTCGACCGACCCGACCAGTGCCCACTCGCCGACACCGACCACGCCGTTGCCGGGTTCGTCGTCGACAGCCCGTAGTGAAGTGGGCAGCGACGAGCGCTCGACGACCGCCCAGCCGTGCTCGTCGCTTGCGAGTGACGGATCGACATCGGAGACGACGAACTGATCGGACGACCCGGTGGCGTCGACGTACGTGACGGTGACCGTGCTGTTACCGGAGACGGACTCGACGGACGGATCGGGACCGTCGACTCCGAAGCCCGGAACGCCAAACCCGACGGCTCCACCGGCGAGCGCGATGGCGACTGCGGCGGCGACCGCAGCACGTGTTCGGAGTCCTGGAAGCCAGTTGAACATCTCTGTCTCAGCGTTCGTTTTGTGGCCGAAGTTGACATCCTCCTGCGCCTGGAGACGCAGGAATCCCGAGCGTTGGAGATTTCAGGTTTCACAGTCCCACCGAGCATCCACACAGGACGAGTCTGAGAGGGTGCTCGTGGTCTACGCGGGTAGGACTGCCGGGAGTGTCAATCCCCCGATCCTCCATCATATACGGACTCGCCGTGGTGTGTTTGCCACGGGGAGTCCGGCAGACTTCGACGGACTCGGAGTTATCTTTCGTGGTGCTTACAGCAGTCAGGCACTGCATCAGTTCAGGTGGGAACCGACCGTTCACCGGACTGGGTCCGATTATTGTCTTGTTATCCGGGGCGAGCAAGCCGCCATCACCGGACTGACGGGAAACGCTATATTCCACGTCGGTCTCGTACCGAAACAAGGTATGGCCAACTACTTAAAACATCGTATTGGATTGGGAGACTGGTTTCTCCTCTGTGCAGCGTGTTTCTCGGCGTGACGGCACGTATCCACGGCGCGAACCGCCCCGGGGTCAAGCCCCGTGGCAGTCGCCTCGACAGCTTGTAAACACCGTGGCAGTGCGCCTGCTTATACTGGTGGCTATGACATTTCGACGTGATTCGGCACGAGGTGTGCCGAATATCTCTACGAACTTATAGCCACCAGGATTAGCCTATAAGATCCGTGTGACCGAAGCCCTACAGCGCCCATCATTCCGCGTGACGAACAACGGGCCGCCCGATCGAACCGGCGATCTCGAACGAGCCGTCAACTGCCTATGACTGCTCGACGGCAGTCCGGATCTCCGCCGCGAGGTCGCTGTACCGTTCGGTACCGGTTCCCTTCTGGACGTGCCCGGTGACCTCGACGTCGCCGGCTTCGGTTTCGATGTCCTCGCGGTCTTTGCCGGTAAAGAAGAAAAACGGCAGGCCGGGAGTGCGTTCGCGAGCTGCCCTGAGGAACTCGATACCGGACATCGACGGCATCGAATAGTCGCTGACGACGCAGTCGAACGATTCAGAGTCGAGACGTTCGAGCGCGTCCGGCGCGCTCGTTTCGGTCGTGACCTCGATGGCGTCGTCTTCACGCTCCAGAAACGTCTGTGTCAACTCGAGTACGTCCGTGTCCTCGTCGACGAGCAAGACAGTGATCGTTTCGGTCATTGACCGCATCTACGGCAGTCACGAACTTGTAGTTTGACCATCAGCGACGCGATCACGCCTCCGCTGTATCGACAGTGGAGCCGATCCGGACGGCCCGATAGCCACACTCCTGACAGCGCCACTTGGTCTTCTCGCCGATGTTCAGGTTCGTCGTCGCAACCTGTATGAACGAGTGTTGTGCTCCACACGACGGGCAAGCCTGTTCCTGTGAAATCGACATATTATCGGGTAGATTCTTGAACAACTTAAATACTCACTCTCAGGGGCCACTCGTTCTGGTCCGATACCCGTGATCGGGATGGCCGTCCGTCTGTTCCGGCTTGACCGCTCGAGTGTGTCCCGTGAGTGAGAGTGATTAGTGTAGCGATGTAC
Organism: Halapricum sp.; assembly: GCA_048623335.1. GTDB lineage: Archaea > Halobacteriota > Halobacteria > Halobacteriales > Haloarculaceae > Halapricum. The sequence goes on along the minus strand of JBMCBU010000161.1, from coordinate 236 downwards.
CGGTATGACCGCACGGCATCGTGCGGTCGATCCGGAACAGACTGATAGGGATTCGCGTAGCACTCCATAGCGGGAAGTCGATATCCACCACCCGATCGGAGGTGGTGTTCTCCCGATCGGCTACGCTAATCCCTGTGACAATAATCACGACGAAACGGACGAGGGCACCTCAGAGCGTCACTCTGACGGCGGGCGGTCCCACCGGTACGTCGGGACAATAATCACGACGGTTCGCC
>JBMCBU010000160.1:0-3817 GCA_048623335.1 Halapricum sp. | reverse complement strand
GAACGGCGAACGGAGTGAGCCGTGAGTGCTCCGAGTGATACACGAGGAGCGAAGCGGCTCGACGGCGAGCTATCCTTCCCCTTCAGATTGATAGGGTTCGCCGACGGCCTCGCGTGGGAGGACGTTGTGGATCTCGGTCTCGAGGTCGCTGATAGACTCGAACGTCTCGGTGGCAGTCTTCGAGACCAACTCGCCGAGGTTTCTCTGACCGTCAGCCAGTAGTAGCGTGACGTCCGAGAACTCGTCTGCGGCGACGGTTCGGTCGACGGGATACTGGAGTTCGTCGAACACTGACGAACTCTCGCTGAGCGTTACCTTTTCCTTCATGATTAACCAATAAGAACGGGGCGATATTAACCACTTCCTCTGTAGATCTGACAGCTGGTTCGGGAGAAGAGACGACAGCAGAGCCAGGAAAACGACCGGGACGCGTGTGTTCACGTCGGTGCACGAGGTACGCGGCTCCGAGCTGCCAGGCGTCACAGTTTAGCCGCCGCTGGCCCTGCCATCGCATACGATGGACGTGCTGTTCGCGATCGGTGTCCTCGTCGCCGTCTTCGTCGGGTTCAACATCGGCGGCTCTTCCACCGGCGTCGCGTTCGGCCCGGCAGTCGGCGCGGGGACAGTCTCGAAACTCGGAGCGGCGGGGCTGATGACGGTCTTCGCGATGGCCGGCGGGTTGACCGTCGGCCGTGAGGTCGTCGCCACGCTTGGCGGGGACATCGTCGCGACGGAGTTCACGATGGTCGTGAGCATCGTCGTGCTGTTTTTCGTCGGCTTCGCGCTGTTTCTGTCGAACGTCGCGGGCGTGCCGGCTTCGACCTCGATGACGGCCGTCGGCGCGATCGCCGGGCTCGGGTTGGCCGAGCAGACGCTGCAGTGGGACGTGATGGGACAGATCGTCGCCTGGTGGCTGGTCGCGCCGGTCGTCGCCTTCTGGGTCAGCGGCGTCATCGGGCGGTACCTCTATCCCACGCTCGTGGAGTGGTTCGCCATCACCCAATCGGAGGGGGCGCTGTTCGTGCTCGATCGGTCCGGGACGCTCCCGCGGCCGCGGCTGGGCGAGAACACGACTCCACGGGAGGTGTTCGGGACGGTGCTGGTCGTCGGGATCGGCTGTTACATGGCATTCGCCGCGGGAGCGTCGAACGTCGCCAACGCCGTCGCGCCGCTGGTCGGCAACGACTCGCTCGGCGAAACCGAAGGAATACTGATCGCGGGCGGTGCGATCGGACTGGGAGCGTTCACGATCGCCCGACGGACGATGGACACGGTGGGCAACGACCTGACTGATCTGCCGTTGCTCGCGGCGATCGTCGTCGCGGTCGTGAGTTCGACCGTCGTGACCGCTCTCTCGGCGATCGGCATCCCCGCGAGCTTCGTCGTCATCGCGACGATGAGCATCGTCGGGCTGGGCTGGGGGCGGGCCACGCGAACGGTCACGCTCGGCGACACAGTACACGGTGAACCACCAGAGGTCTCAGTCGGCGCACTCACTGCCGATGCCGGGGACGCGCCGACCGTCGGTGGCGAGGCCGGAACGCCCACCGATGTCGATACCCGGCCGATCGGGGAAGAACAGAGCGAGGACATCCCGGCGGCGGATGAGCTGTTCGAACCGAAGACGACCGCGAGAGTCGTACTCATGCAGAACCTCGTCCCGTCGATTGCGACGGTCGCCGCGTTTCTGGTGTTCCGGTTCGTCCCGATCGCCTGATCGGTGGTGTCACCCGTCTATCCGCACTGTGTACTATGCCACCATGTGACGCTTCGAACAGCAAAGTCTAACCGTGAGGCGTCAGTACACAACAGATGATGCCCACAGTAGAGTACCTCAACTACGAAGTAGTGGACGACCAGGGCTGGGACATTTACGACGACGACCTCTTCGAGAAGGCCGAAGAGGCCGGTCTCGGCGAGACCGAGCACGGTGAACTCGAGGTCGCCGAAGGCGAATACATCCTCGAAGCAGCCGAGGCACAGGGCTTCGACTGGCCGTTCTCGTGTCGCGCCGGCGCCTGCGCGAACTGCGCGTCGATCGTACACGAGGGCGAAGTCGAAATGGACATGCAGCAGATCCTCTCGGACGAGGAAGTCGAGGACAAGGGCGTCCGCCTGACCTGCGTCGGCACGCCCGGCAGTGACGACGTGAAGATCGTCTACAACGCCAAGCACCTCGATTACCTGCAGAACCGCGTCATCTGAGACGCGTCACGACCCGATCCGTTTTCCGGGGTCGCCACAACTCGGCCCCGTTCGCGGCTCGCTCAGCAGAGGTATCTGTGCCTCGAGCGGAAAGGAGGGGCCGTCAGCACGATAGCCAGACGACGCGCTTAAATGCGCGCCTCGACTGGTTTCTGGTATCAGCCGCTGAGGGTGGTACGCATGTCTGATTCTGACGCCAGCGCCGAACCGACCGCGGGACAGCTACGCACACCGATCGTCGCCGTACTGGGTCACGTCGACCACGGCAAGACGACTCTGCTGGATACGATCCGCGGGTCGGCCGTCACCGAGGGCGAAGCCGGTGCGATCACCCAGCACATCGGCTCGACCGCCGTCCCACTCTCCGTGATCGGCGACATCGCCGGCAAGCTGGTCGATCCGGAGGATTTCGACCTGCCCGGATTGCTCTTTATCGACACGCCCGGCCATCACTCCTTCTCGACGCTGCGCTCCCGCGGTGGCGCGCTGGCCGACATTGCCATCGTCGTCGTCGACGTCACCGATGGCTTCCAGCCCCAGACGATCGAGGCACTGGATATCCTCAAGCGCACCCAGACTCCCTTCGTCGTCGCCGCGAACAAGGTCGACACGCTGCCGGGCTGGAACCCCGACGGAACCGAGCCGATCCAGGGGGCGATCGACCGTCAATCGGATCGTGTCGAATCGGACCTCAACCAGCGCCTCTACGAGATCATCGGCGAGCTCAGCGACGAGGGGTTCTCCGCTGACATGTACTGGCGCGTGCAGAACTTCCAGAACAACATCGGCGTCGTCCCCGTCTCGGCGATGACCGGCGAGGGGATCCCGGACCTGCTGACCGTGCTGATGGGGCTGTCCCAGCGCTATCTCAAAGAGGAGATGTCCATCGACGTCGGCGGTCGGGGCGCGGGGACGGTCCTCGAAGTCACCGAAGAACGCGGGTTCGGGACGACGCTGGACGCGATCGTCTACGACGGGACCGTCCGCGAGGACGACCGGATCGTCGTCGGCGGGGTGGACAAGCCGATCGTCACCGAAGTACGGGCACTGCTCAAGCCCAAGCCGCTCTCGGAGATCCGTACCGAAAAGCAGTTCGACACGGTCGAAGAAGTCGCGGCCGCCGACGGGATCAAGATCGCCGCGCCCGACCTCGACGACGCGATGGCCGGCGCGCCGATCCGCGTCGTCCGGGATCGTGACCTCGAGGAAGTCATCGAAGAGGTGCAGGCGGAACTGGCCGATCTGGAGGTCCAGACCGCCGAGGAAGGCGTCACCGTCAAGGCCGACACGCTCGGCTCGCTGGAGGCCATCTCGGGCACCCTCGAAGACGAAGAGATCCCGATTATGCACGCCGAGGTCGGCGACGTCGCCCCGCGGGACATCCGGATGGCCGAGACCGCCGACGACCCGAAACACCGGGCGATCCTCGCGTTCGGCGTCGACGTCCTCGATGACGCCCGACGGCTCGCCGAACAGGAGGACGTCGACGTCTTCGAGGACGACGTCATCTACCAGCTCGTCGAGGACTACGACGAACACGTCACGGCCATCGAGGAGGCCCAGCAGGACCAGATCCTCGAGAACATCACCCGGCCCGCGCGCGTCGAGATCC
>JBMCBU010000159.1:0-3896 GCA_048623335.1 Halapricum sp. | reverse complement strand
TCGTCGTCGGCTCCCTCGGGTGCCATCCCGACATCGTCAGGTGTTTCGAGTGTCGTGACTTCCTTGTTCTCCGAGACGACGCGTCTCTCGCCACAGCGCGTGCAGGTCTGGACCTCGCGGATGGTGATGACCACCTCACTCCCCTGTTCCTCGCGCTCGCGCTCGACGGTGGATTCCTCGAAGGAGTGCCCGAAGATCGAACACTTGAGACTCATTGTCAATACGTGGCCGCTTTCGGATTATAAGCGTACTGCTTGGGAAGCAACCGGACCCTCGAGTTGTTACTGTCGGCGGGGCGGGGAATAAGCGTAAGAGAGTCGCGGTCGAAGGGGCGAACATGCAAGTCAAGCCGGAGTACCGCGACCGCGACGAAGACGAGCTCGCGGTGCTCGATGCCCTCGTCGACAGGGCAGAGGAGGGAATGACGATCTTCGAGTTGCGATCGCACGTCGACCTGGAAATCGACGATCTGGAGGCAGCGCTGGCCGAGCTGAAGGCCGATGGCTTGATCACCGCCGACAACGGTGACGAGCGGACAGTCATCGTGCCCGACGAACGGGTCATCGGCCCGGAACAGCACGACGAGCAGTCGTCGCTCTCTCGGTTCCGCGAGTGGCTGCCCTTCTAGCTTTTCCCGGGGCAGCCCGAAACGCGAGTATGCGCGTCGTGTCACTGCTGCCAGCAGCCACGGAGATCTGTTTCGCTCTCGGCATCGAACCCGTCGGCGTCTCCAGCGAGTGTGACTATCCGCCGGCGGCCAGGTCGATCCCGGCTGTCGAACGCGCCCGGATCGACGACGCGGCCGACAGCGCCACGATCAACGAACAGGTCGCAGCCGCCGAGGACGACGGCGGTCTCTACGAGATCGACGCTCAACTGCTCGCCGAACTCGATCCGGATCTCGTGATCACGCAGGGGATCTGTGACGTCTGTGCGGTCGATCGGATCCTCGTCGCGGAGGTGATCGACGACCTCGGTCTGGAGACGGAGATCCTGACGACGGATCCACACTCGCTGTCGGACCTGTATGCGGACGTGCGTCGGATCGGGCGGGCGACAGCCCGCGAGGAGGCGGCGGTCGCACTCGTCTCGGAGTGGCGAGATCGGATCGCGACGCTTCGGGAACGTGCGGCTGCGATCGACGCGCGGCCGTCGGTCGCGGTTCTCGACTGGATGGATCCGGTCATGGTCGCCGGCCACTGGATCCCGGAACTCGTCGCCGCGGCCGGCGGCACGTATCCGCTGGCCGCGACCGGCGAGCGCTCGCGACCGCGCGAATGGAGCGAGATCCGCGACGCCGACCCGGACGTGCTCGTCGCCGCCCCGTGTGGCTACGGACTCGAACAGACACTCGACAACCGGGCGGAGCTCACGGACCGCCCCGGTTGGGACGAACTGACGGCCGTCCGCGACGCTCGCGTGTACGCACTCGACGGCCATCACTACGTCAATCGGCCGGGGCCGCGACTGATAGCGACGGCCGAGTACCTGGCCGGCTTGCTCGCTCCCGACGAGTTCTCACAGCCGCCGAGAGACGTCGCAACGCACCTGGAGCACTGACGAGCGACGGCAATCGGTCACAGCACCGCGGCGAGGCCGACCGAGACGTTTCCGACGACGATGACCGAACCGACGGCGAGCAACGAACCGAACCAGAGCCGCCAGCCCGGCACGCTCTCGATGAACTCCCGCTGGGTGAGCAGGACTCCGCCGGCGATCGTAACGACGGCAGCTTTCACCACCAGCAACAGGACCGGATCGTGGGCCAGCACGGCCCGGATCCACGGGTTCGACTCGCCGTGGATCGAACCCGTCGCCTCGATCGCCCACAGCGTCGACAGCGCGTCACCGAGTCCCCACACAGCGACGAGCGCAACCACCAATCCGACGTACCCGGAAACCGGGGAGTCGAATTTCGGTCGTGATAGTTGTCCGACGGCCATCTCGAATTCGTCTAGAAGAGCGACTAATGACGTTATAAAATCCGCCATCTAGTTATCTAATTCGATAATTAGAATCGACAGAACAGTATCAGATCGGGTCAGAGGCTCATTCGGATGGGACACGACACCGATCAGCGTACTCGACGTCGTCGAGAGCGGTGATCGCAGGATCCTCGCTACAGGCCGGGCAGTCGGGATTCGGGCGGAGCGGAACCGTCTCGATGTCCATCCCGGCAGCGTCGACGTTCCACAGTCGGCCCTCGAGCGTCTCGCCGTGGTCGATCAGGAGTTTGATCACCTCAGTCGCCTGGATCGTGCCGATCAGTCCGGGGACGACACCGAGCACCCCGGCGGTCGCACAGTCCGGGACGACACCCTCGGGCGGGGCCTCGGGAAACAGACACCGGTAGCAAGGCGAGTTCTCACCGCGTTCGAAGGTCGTGACCTGTCCTTCGAAGCGGTAGACGGCACCGTGTGATAGCGGCGTCTCTGCCAGCACACACGCGTCGTTGAGCAGGTATCGCGTCTGAAAGTTGTCGGTCGCGTCGACGACGACGTCGTGGCCGTCGATCAGCCCCATCGCGTTGTCGGGCGTGACTCGCAGGTCGTGTGTCTCGACAGTCACGTCCGGGTTCAACTCGGCGACGAACTCGGCGGCGCTCTCGACTTTCGGTCTGCCGATGTCGGATTCGCCGTGGATAACCTGTCGCTGGAGGTTGCTCCGTTCGACGCGGTCGTCGTCGGCGATGGCGAGCCGGCCGACGCCGGCCGCCGCGAGGTACTGGAGTATCGGTGATCCGAGCCCGCCCGCCCCGACCACGAGGACCGAGCTATCCAGCAGCGCGGCCTGGCCGTCCGGACCGACGTCGTCGAGGACGATGTGCCGTGAGTAGCGATCGAGTTGCGTCTGATCGAGTCCGAGTGACATGCCACGTCGTTTGCCCGCCGAAGCGAAGAAACACCCGGATCGACAGCGGGAGAATTATATCCCTCACGGTTGTACCCGCGAGTATGGACTGTTCCCGGTGCGGGGGCGACCTGGAGGTCTACTCGCTTGGCGAACGGGAGGCGTACGTATGTGTCGACTGTGGGTTCGTCGACACGCCAGTCGAACACGAGATACCGGAGCGATCAGCCGAGCCGTGGGAGCGTGCTCTCGAGCGGTTCTACGAGCGCCATCGCGGCGGCGATGCCGCAATCGTCGGCTCCGGCGAGACCGCCGCGCTTGTCGAGATCGACTCGGAGACGGACGAGTCTACCGAAGGCTCGCCGGACCGAAACCAGGAGGGCGAAGAAAGCGGGGACACGGCGGACGGAGACGAACGTGACGTGGACGACGATGGGGGCGAAGAGCCGGAAAACAGCGGGCAAGCGACCGAACAGGTTCAGTAGTCAGCCAGGCGATCCGGTCAACCGATCAGTTTTCGGCTTCGGCGGGCTCTTGTTCTTCAGGCTCTTGTGCTTCGTCCTGGGGCTGCTCCTCGTCAGAGCGCGCCGCGACCAGCCCACCGCGGGCGACCGAGTACATCGGCTCTTCGACGTGTGAGACGCCGCTGATGGAGAACGGGATGTTGGCCTCTTCGAGGTGGCGCTCGAACAGTTTCCGGAACCCATCCGGCGTCGAGGTCCCGCCGGTGACGACAACCGGCACGTCCAGTCCCTCCTCGACGTCTTCCTCGTCGATCTCGCGCTGGATGAGGTCGATGACGTAATCCAGCAGGTTCTCGTAGTAGATGCTGAGCGCACCCTCGACGCCGCCGACGTCGGTCGTGAAGTCCAGCTCGAAGTCCTCTTCTTTGATCGAAGTGACCTTGTCGACGGGCGTGCCCGTCGCCTGGGCGGCCTGCTCGTCGATCCAGTCGCCGCCACGGGCGACGGAGAACTTCATCACCGGGACCGCGTAGTAGGCCAGACAGACGTTGGTCATCCCGGCACCGAAGCTGATCCCCAGGC
>JBMCBU010000158.1:0-3944 GCA_048623335.1 Halapricum sp. | reverse complement strand
ACCGGCGCGCTCGAACGCAGCGTCGTCTTCATGAACCTCGCGGACGACCCCGCAACCGAGCGGACGCTCACCCCGCGGCTGGCGCTAACGACCGCGGAGTATCTGGCCTTCGAGAAGGGCTATCACGTCCTGACGATCCTGACGGACATGACCAACTACTGTGAGGCGCTGCGCGAGATCGGGGCCGCCCGCGAGGAGGTCCCCGGTCGGCGTGGCTACCCCGGGTACATGTACACCGACCTGGCGCAGTTGTACGAGCGGGCCGGCCGGATCAAAGGTCAGGAGGGGTCGATCACCCAGATCCCGATCCTGACGATGCCTTCTGACGACATCACTCACCCGATCCCGGATCTGACCGGCTACATCACCGAGGGTCAGATAATCATCGATCCGGACCTCAACAGCCAGGGGATCCAGCCGCCGATCAACGTCCTGCCCAGCCTCTCGCGGCTGATGGACGACGGGATCGGCGAAGGACTGACCCGCGGGGACCACGCTGACGTCTCCGACCAGCTGTATGCCGCCTATGCGGAGGGTGAAGACCTGCGTGATCTGGTGAACATCGTCGGCCGCGAGGCCCTCTCGGAACGCGACAACAAGTACCTGGACTTCGCGGACCGCTTCGAGGAGGAGTTCGTCCAGCAGGGCTTTACGACCGACCGGGACATCGACGAGACGCTGGAGATCGGCTGGGACCTGCTCAGTATGCTCCCGAAAGCGGAACTCAACCGCGTCGACGAGGACCTCATCGAGGAGCACTACCGCGAGGACGGGGTCGAAGTAGAAGCCTGATAGGGATTAGCGTAGAACTCCATAGATTTCTCTCGGGAAGTCGCTATCCATCACCCGATCGGAGGTGGATTTCTCCGATCGGCTACGCTAATCCCTATGAGAGGCCACGATCTGGCGGTACGACCGCACGCTCTCGTGTGGTCGATGCGGAACAGACGGACAGGAATCACCACGATCGGCCCTTCTACCCGCTGTTTTCCTCACTCGCCGTGACCATATGCCCCGTCGGTGAGGTCGCCATACTGTGAACCCGTATCACACCCAATACATTGTGTCTTCCGCGGACGAATTGTCACGAACTAGTCAATCAGCCACGGGATACGACGGCTTTCGCTCCGGAGTTGCGGCGGGCAGATACCGGCAAGCCAGCGGTGGTTCCCAAATTGTTGTGTCGTATTGATAATCCGAACCGGACAATAGTATCTCTCGTACCATGGCACAAGGCAGCGAAGTCACATGGCTTTGGCTCGGCACAGCAGGCATGCTCCTGGGGATGTTGTACTTCATCGCCCGGGGATACAATGTCAAAGACGAGCGTCGACAGAAGTTTTACATCGTAACGACGTTCATTGCGGCGATCGCGTTTGCCAATTACCTGGCGATGGCGACCGGGTTCGGCGTGATCGACCTCGCCGAATACATCCCGCAGGACGCCGCGATCCTCGAGGGGAAAGAGGAGTTGTTGATATACTGGCCGCGATACACTGACTGGGTCCTGACGACGCCGTTGTTGCTGTACGACCTGGCGTTGCTCGCAGGTGCGGATCGCAACACGATCGCGACGCTGGTCGGGCTCGACGTCATGATGATCCTGACCGGGCTGGTCGCGACGCTGACGGTCAACCCGATCGACTCTCTCGGCCTGAGCGTCGAGGCGCACCGCCTGATCTGGTGGGGCGTCAGCACCGGTTTCTTCCTGGTGCTGATCTTCTACCTGTTCCGGGGCCTCTCCGAGAAGGCGGCGCAGTTGTCGGGCGCCACGAAGAGCACGTTCAACACCCTCCGGTACATGATCGTCGGCCTGTGGTTCGTCTACCCGGTCTGGTGGCTGATCGGGACCGAAGGGCTCGGCGTCGTCGGCCTTCCGATCGAGACGGCCGGATTCATGGTGCTGGACCTGACCGCGAAGGTCGGGTTCGGGATCGTGCTGCTGCGCAGTCACAGCGTCCTCGACGACGCCGGCACGTCGACGGCGTCGGCCGCGTAGAACGAGAGACGGCGAACCACTCGCCGCGTCCGTCGCGGGCGTTCAATCGTCGATTCGAGTCGAAGGGCGTTTGATCGCCCTGGTCGTACTGTCACCGGTCACCACGAAATGGGAGAACTCACCTACGTCGGTTTCCACGCCGTGTTCGTCGCGCCGCCACTGTTCGTGTTAGCGTCGGTGACTGCGAACCGACAGCGACCGACACGACCGGTCGTCCGTGCGATCCCCGTCGTCGTCATTCTCGCGCTGGCACTCGCCTATACCACACCCTGGGACAACTACCTGATCCACCGCGGCGTGTGGTGGTACGGCGAGGATGTCGTCGCCGGCCGGATCTGGCTCGCCCCGATCGAGGAGTACCTGTTCATCCTGTTGCAGCCGATCGTCGCGACGCTGTGGCTGGTGCTCATCTCGGGGGCTTTCGAGTGGCCGACAGAGCGGATCGAGATGACGCTGCGGGATCGCCTACTCGGCGTCGCGGCGGCCGCAGGCATCGGCGTCGTCGGAGTCGCGATGCTGACCCGGCCGGCGACGTTCTACATGGGTGCGATCCTCGCGTGGGCGGCACCCGTGTTGGCGCTGCAGTGGGCCGTCGGCTGGCGGTATCTGCTGGCGCGCTGGCGACTCACGGCAGTCGGGACGGTCGTCCCGGCGGTGTATTTCTCGGCTGCCGACCGGATCGCGATCGAGTACGGCATCTGGTCGCTCTCAGAGCGGTACACCACCGGCCTGACGATCGGTGGCCTTCCGATCGAGGAGGGAACGTTCTTCCTGGTGACGACGCTGTTCGTCGTTCAGGGACTGGTGTTGTACCCGTGGGTGATCGAACGGTGGCGCTGAGCGACGACGTTCGACAAAGTGGTCGAGTCGCATCACCGGTCGACGACACCCGACGACGACTGGCCGCGGCGACGTTCCGACCCGTCTGGATCCTCCTCGCTGTGGTCGCCGCCGTCCACCTGTTGGGAGTGGGTATCCCGCGGACTGTCCAGTACGCCGTGCTCCTGTCGACGGTACTCGTGCTCGGGTTGCCCCACGGCGCGCTCGATCACCTCACGCTCCCCCGCGCACGCGACGAGTCGGTCACGCTTCGCCGCGTTGTCGTCTTCTCGACGGCGTACCTCGCGGTCGCAGCCGCGTACGGACTGGCGTGGCTACTCGCGCCGGCGGCGTCGTTCGTCGGGTTCATCCTGCTGACGTGGTTTCACTGGGGACAGGGCGACCGGGCACACCTCGCACTGCTCGGCGACGCAACTCACCTCGACGATCCCCGGATCGGCCGATTGACCTTGCTCGTCCGCGGCGGCCTCCCGATGGTGGTTCCGCTGGTCGGCTTTCCCGAGGCCTACGAGTCGGTCGCACGGACAGTTGTCGGGCTGTTCGATCCTGCCCGGGGCGCGTGGCTCATACCGCTTTTCGAACCGACGACGCGACTGGCGATCGGCGTCGGGTTCGGACTGCTGACTCTCGGGACGCTGGCGCTGGGCTACCGCGCGGCCGGAGACAGACACGGTTGGCGGCTCGACGTCACCGAAACCGTGTTACTGTGGGTGTTTTTCCTGACCGTCCCGCCGATCCTGGCGATCGGCATCTATTTCGTCGGCTGGCACTCGCTGCGCCATCTGGCACGACTAGTCGCCATCGACGACGTAGCGACGACAGCACTGGCTCGCGGGGCGTCGGGTCGATTACTGGCCCGCGTCGGGCGAGACGCGCTCCCGATGACTGCGGGTGCGCTCGTGCTGTTCGGTGCGATCGCGGTGGTCGTACCGAACGAGCCGGGGTCGCTTGCGGGTGTCGGCGGCGTCTACCTGGTGTTGCTCGCCGTGTTGACGCTCCCGCACGCCGGGGTCGTCACGGTACTCGATGGACTACAGGGAGTACGATGAACACGCCGTGTCGGGGCCGTCCGAATCCCCGATAGGGATTAGCGTAGCCGATCGGA
>JBMCBU010000157.1:0-3969 GCA_048623335.1 Halapricum sp. | reverse complement strand
CTGATCGGGATTCGCGTAGAACCCCACAGATTTCGCTCGGGAAATCGATATCCATCACCCGACCGGAGGCGGAATTGCTCCGATCGGCTACGCTAATCCCTCTGATCGGGATCACGTCGAACGGGACCCCTCGCTCGTCTCAGCGAGATTGAGTTCCGCGACGAGGCGGGCAGTGACGATCTGCTCGATCATCGCGAGCAATTGGCCGTCGTCGGTCGTGTAGTCCGCGAAGAGACCGAGCGGAATCTGACCGCCCGCCGCGTCGTGGTGGCCGCCGCCGCTCCCGACGTCGTCGAACGCGTCGTGTAGCGTCCGGCCGACGTGGACGCGGGGGTCCGGAGATCGGGCACTGATCTGGATCGTGTCGTCGACGAGCCCGAATACGATGGCGGTTTCGACACCTTCCAGGCGCACGAGATAGTCGACGGCCTGCGGGAGAGCATCCCGTTCGGTCGTCCGGCCGACGTGGGAGATGAGTACTGCCCCGTTCGTCCGCCGATTGTCGATCGCGGTCGAGATCGCATCGAGCGTGCTGCCGGTGACCGACGGCGTCGTTAGCTGTCGGATCATCGCCTGGTCCGCGGGCTCGTGCAGATAGCCTGCAGCGTCGTATTCCGCAGCGGTCGCTCCGCGGAGGAAATCGAGCGTGTCAGAACGGATGGCAAAGAGTAACGCCGTCGCGAGTTCCGTCGTGAGATCGATATCGAGCGCACGTACGTACTCGGTGAGAATTGTCGCGACTGCCCCCAGCTCCTCGCGATGGTCGACGAACCCGGCATCGATATCCTCGGCCGGATGGTGGTCGATGACGATGTCGACCGGTGTCTCAGGGGGTACGTTGTTGTTCTCCCCCGGGATCGAGTGGTCGACGAACGCCAGCAACGAGTCGGGTGGACGGTCCATGACGGACTCGACGTCGAACTGCTGGAGGTCGATGTTGATTAGGTTGACGAACGCACGGTTTTGCTGGTGTGAGATGTCTCCGCTGTAGAGGATGCGTCGGTCGTCGATCCCGGCGGCGGCCGCGATACGACCCAGCGCGAGCGCGCTCGCGAGACAGTCCGGATCGGGATTGTTGTGACAGACGATATTGATCTCGGAGGCCCCGCTGAGCAAGTCATGGAGCTTCTGGGGTGAATTCATCGTGTCGATGACTACGTGTCCGACACAAATAGGCGTATGTCCCGGTTCCCAGGGGCTTTTGCCCTGTCCGGTCGAAGGCGGAGCTATGAGTCTCGGCGAGACGATCACTGGATCACAGATGGCGGTGATCGACCGGAACAGCGCCGCAGTTGGCGTTCCTCCGAAACAACTGATGGAGTCGGCGGGCAACGCCATCGCTCGCGCGGTTCGATCGATGGTCGAACCGGACAGCGAGGTCGTGATCGTCGCAGGACGGGGCAACAACGGTGGCGACGCTTTCGCCGCGGCCCGGTTTCTCGACGAGTACGACGTTCGCGTCCGGCTGCTCGGTCACGCGGAGACGATCACGACCGACATCGCTCGTGAGAACTGGGAGGCACTCAAGCAGTCGGAACTCGACGCCGTCGAGTGGCGCGATTCGTCGGCGATCGAGTTCGACAGCCCTGCTCTGTTCGTCGACGCGATGCTGGGGACGGGCATCAGCGGACGACTCCGCGAGCCGGTCGCCACGGCGGCCGAGCGACTGAACGACCGCGAGACGCCGGTACTCTCGGTGGACGTCCCCTCGGGACTCGACGGCGAAACGGGTGCGCTTGCGGACAACGCCGTCGACGCCGATCACGTCGTCACGTTCCACAAGCCAAAGCCCGGACTGGACGCGCTCGAGGCGCCTGTCACGGTCGCTGACATCGGGATCCCGGCGGCCGCAGAGCAGTTCGTCGACCGCGGCGATCTGCTGGGACTCTCTCGGCCGGCCGACAGCCACAAGGGGGATTTCGGCGAGGTGTTGGTGATCGGCGGCGGGCCCTACACCGGTGCACCGGCACTGGCCGCGCAGGCGGCACTGCGAGCCGGTGCTGACCTCGTCCGGGTCGCCTGTCCGCGGTCCATCGCTGACGAGATCCAGGGTTACAGCGAGAACCTGATCGTCCGCCCGTTCGACGGCGAGCGGTTTACCCCGAACTCGGTCGCCGACGTGCTGGCACTCGCGGCAGACCACGACAGCGTCGTCCTGGGCCCCGGCCTCGGTGCCGCTGAGGACACGCTCGTGGCGGTCCGGGAGTTCCTCGAAGGCTACGACGGCGTCGCTGTCGTCGACGCCGACGCGCTCCGGGTCGTCCCCGGCGTCGAGACAGCGGCCACTCTCGTCTGTACGCCCCACCAGGGTGAACTCCGGGCGATGGGAGGCGAGACGGCCGACGACTGGCGCGAGCGCGGGGAGCTGGTCGAGTCGTTCGCGGCCGAGCTCGGTCACTCGCTGCTGGTCAAGGGCCCGTACGACGTGCTCTCGGACGGTGAACGGACCCGGATCAACCGAACCGGTAATCCCGGCATGACCGTCGGCGGGACCGGCGACGTGCTGGCGGGCACGGTCGGCGCACTCGCGGCGACCCAGGAACCGATGGTCGCGGCGGCGATCGGCGCGTACGTCACCGGCAACGCCGGCGACCGAGTCGTCGAGAAACAGGGCTACGGCCTGGTTGCGACCGATCTGCTCGAAGCGATTCCTCCGGTGATGTGGGGTGGCGAGGATGTCTGACGGCGCGGAGACGGACATGTCGGGCGACGAGCCCGACGAACTGACACACACCGACGAGTCGGGCGAGGCACAGATGGTCGACGTCGGTGACAAGCCCGATAGCCAGCGCCGGGCGGTCGCCCGCGGGACGATACATCTGCAGGCGTCGACGGTCGCCGCGATCCGTGCGAACGAACTCGAGAAGGGCGACGTCCTCGCGACTTCCCGGGTGGGCGCGATCCAGGCCGTCAAACACACCTGGGAGACGATCCCGATGTGCCACCAGATCCCGATCACGAACGTCGAGACGGACTTCGAACTCGACGAGTCCAGTGTAACGCTGACCGTCACCGTCGAGACGACCGGCAAGACCGGCTGCGAGATGGAAGCACTGGAAGGCGTCACGACCGGGCTCAACGTCGTCTGGGACATGGTCAAGGCTGCCGAGAAAGCCGACGACGGTCAGTACCCCGATACCGCGATCGGGGACGTGCATGTCGTCGAGAAGGCCAAACGAACGTAATATCTGAGATCCCGAACACATCTCCGTACAACCGAAAACCGAGAAGATATCTCCGGGTGTCGGCGTCTCAAACGCCCGAAATACCTTCATATATACGCAAGTCTTGACCGTCTCCTCGGGTGATTCCTGCGGGACCATCGCGGAGGCAGCGCTGTCCGGCTCGCGTCCTCAGAGAACGTTTGCGAGGGAAGACCGCTCCGTGCGGACTTCCGCGCACTGTTTTGCGAGGGGCCGTAGCGGCCAACAGTGCGAGGGAAGGGATTTGAACAACGTGGACGGCAACGCCGTCCTCTCGTTCAAAGCCTTCCGGGTGCATCTCGTTCGGCGCGTCTGCGCCTCACAGGATGCGAGGGAAGGGATTTGAACCCTTGGACCCCTACGGGAGCGGATCTTGAGTCCGCCGCCGTTTCCAGGCTTGGCTACCCTCGCACGTGTGCACTCGTCGATAACGGGACGGGATATAAACGTGCTACGAAACGGGGCGGCCGCTCGGACACCGTCCCGAAGTCGGTCAGTAACGCCGACAGCGACGGGCGTTTTGCCCACGCTGTCGTTGTCGCTGTATGGACGAACACACGCGTGACGACAGCGTGTCCCCGCCCGACGGCTCTCCAACGGGCTGGGACCCGCAAGCCCGGATGTGGGAGCACGGGACACTCCGGCGGGCGACCGTGAGCGGCGTTCGCCTGTACAACGATGGCGCGTTCCATGAATCGCATGACTGCTTTGAAGCAGAGTGGTACAATTACGGTCGCGGCACGACCGAGAGTGCTTTCCTCCACGG
>JBMCBU010000156.1:0-3976 GCA_048623335.1 Halapricum sp. | reverse complement strand
ATACCTGTAGCGATCGGTCGACGCCAGATCGGGCCCGAGAACGGTCGAAACCGTCCCCATAACTATTAAGTTGTGGGTAGGTTGTGAAACTATGTCGACATCAACGACGGCAGTTACCGGGTCCAACCAGCGGCCATCGGCCCGGGAGACGCGACTCCGGCTGTGGAACGCGGTGATGGCTGTCTTGCACTTGCTACAGGGGATTGCGATGGTAATCCTGGCCGACAAGGTTCTGTGGCCGATCACCCGCACGAGATACGGCTTCAACGCCGAAACCGAGACGATTTTCCCGGAGACAGTCTCGTTCGTCGACGCGAATCTCCCCCTGCTGGTGGCGGCCTTTCTGTTCATTTCCGCGATCGCACACACTACCATCGCGACCGTGTTGTACGATCGGTACGTGGAGTATCTCGACCGGGGCATGAATCCCTATCGCTGGTATGAATACGCCGTCAGCGCCTCGCTGATGATCGTCGTCATCGGCATGCTGGCCGGGGTCTGGGACCTGGGGACGCTCGTTGCACTGTTCGGACTCGTTGCGGTGATGAACCTCGCCGGACTCCTGATGGAACAGCGCAACGAGTCGACGGACACAATCGACTGGACGCCGTACTGGGTCGGTGTCATCGCCGGCATCGTCCCCTGGATCGTCATCGCGATCACGTTTGTCGGAACCGTAACGGCCAGCGGCGGCGAGTTTCCCGAGTTCGTCATCTACATCTACGTCTCGATTTTCGTCTTCTTCAACCTCTTCGCGCTGAATATGGCCCTGCAGTACCTGGAAGTCTCACGGTGGAAACACTATCTCTTCGGCGAGAAGATGTACGTCCTGCTGAGCCTCGTGGCCAAATCCGCTCTGGCGTGGCAGGTGTATTTCGGCACGCTGAACTCCCCGATCTGACCGGGATCAGTCGTTCGCGGGCGCGGCGTCGGGCCGGTACTCGCGGCTGATCGCCCGCCACTTGCCGGTCGCAAAGCGATAGTAGTTGATCGCGGCCGGAATTCCGCTCTCGGCGAGGAAGGCCAGATACAGCCCCCAGACGCCGAGCGGCGTCGTCGCGCCGAGATACGCCAGCGGGATCGCGCCGGCGAACATCCCCAGCGTCTGACTGTAAAACGGCCAGCGGGTATCGCCGGTCGCGTCGAGAGCCCCGGCGATGGTCGCCTTGACCGCCTGGGGGAGGATCGCGATGCTCGCAGCGTAGACCAGCCCGACTGCAATCGCCATGCCGTCGGGCTGGACGCCGAACAGCCGGACGATCTGGGCCGCGAAGACCGCCGTCAGCGCCGCACCCAGCCCGTAGACGGCGACGGCCAGGCGCGTGATCTCGATGCCGTACGCCTCGGCGGTGTCCTCGTTTTCCGCGCCGAGTTCCTGGCCGACCAGACTCGATGCGGCCAGCCCGAAACCCCAGCCGGGCGTGTTCATCAGTCCCCAGATACGCCGGACGACGATGTACGCCGCAAGCACCGTCGGGCCGATCATACCGACGATCGCCAGCATCGGGAAACGCGCGACCGTCCAGACGCTGTTTCGCCCGGCGACAGGCAATCCGATCGTCACCAGATCAGACAGCGTCTCCCGGTCGAGATACCGACTGAACAGCGCCACTTCGGCCGGGAACGCTCTCGTCGCGGGGAGTCGACCGACGACGAGGCCCCCCGCGAAGGCGGCCGTGACGACGACGTTCGAAACGACCGTCCCGATGGCCGCCCCGACGACGCCCATGTTCAGCCCGAAGATCAGCACGGCGTTGAGCGCGATGTTCGCCAGCGCGCCGCCAGCGCGGACGACCATCGGCGTCCAGGCGTCGTCGACGCCGATGTAGACGCGGCTGCCGATGAGGTTCAACCCCGCGAAGGGCACGCCCAGCCCGAGGATCTTGAGATAGTCGCTGCCGTACTCGATCGTCCGGGGATCACTGGTCAGCAGACTGATCAGCTCCGTCGGGAACAGCCAGAACAACGCCGTCACCGGGAGCGTGAAGATCACGACCAGGGCGGCACTCGATCGGATCGCCTGGCCCATCTGGTCGTAGCGTTCGGCACCGTAGCGCTGGGAGACCAGCGCGACCGTCCCGGCGGCGACGCCGCCGCCGACCGAAAACGCCAATCCCCAGAACGGCCCCGCAAGCCCGACGCCGTTGATCGCGAACTGTCCGAGTGCAGCCCCGACCATCGCCACGTCGACGGCGTTTTTCGACATCCGGGCGATACCCGTGATGATCCGCGGCCACGCCAGGTCGGCCGTCCGACGCGTCCGCTCGCAGTCGACGAGCCCGAAGCGGTGCAAGACGAGTCCGACCGCGACGATGGTTCCTCTGATCGGATTGCGCAGGAAACGGGCCAGAGCCGCAGCTATTCGACGAGTTATCGACTCCTGACGACTGGCAGGTGGGGACACAGGACCGCCTCTGTGTAATGATTCCGTCGGTTAATCGGTTTCTATCCCGGATCGCCACGGTAACGACTATCATGTCCGATCTGATCACAACGACCGTCGAATCCGCGGCCGGAATTGTCGACGTACTTATATTTGCAGACCACGGCAGCCGACAGGAGTGCAACACGTCTGCCGGTCGGCCACGGACTGGGTCCGGAGACAGGCTCCAACAGTCACAGTGATACCGCCGGAACACACACTCGGGAGCATGGACGAGAAGTTGCGCGTCACCGATTGCGAGCGCTGTGGTGACCTCGTGGACTCGCGAAGCCGGATCGTCAACGGTGTCGGCCCGGCCGAGGCGGACCTGCTGTTCGTCGGCGAAGCGCCGGGCGCACAGGAAGACCAGCAGGGCGAGCCGTTCGTCGGACGGAGCGGTAGCGTACTCGACGACGCCCTGCGGGGTGCCGGCCTGTCGCGTGCGGACGTCCGGATCACCAACTGCGTGCGGTGTCGCCCGCCCGAGAACCGCGACCCCACGAGCGAGGAACTCGAAAGCTGTCGGGGCTATCTCGAGACGGAGATCGACCGCGTCGACCCCGAGGTGATCGTCACGCTGGGAAAGGTTCCGAGCGAGCACCTGCTGGGGCGATCGGTCGCGGTCACGAGCGAGGCGGGCGAGCTGTTCGACGCGACGATCGCCGGCCAGACCCGGCGCGTGCTGGTGTCGGTCCATCCGGCGGCGACGCTGTACGACCGCAGCCAGGGGTCGACCTTCGAGGCGACGATCGAACGGGCAGCCGAATTCACCGACGACGGCGATCAGGCTCGACTCGGCGAGTTTTGACCTGATAGGGATTAGCGTAGAAATCCATAGATTTCTCTCGGGAAGTCGATATCCACCACCCGATCGGAGGTAGATTCCTTCGATCGGCTCCGCTAATCCCTATGAGAAGTTCGTCCGAGGCGATTGCGCGAACGGAAAGGGACTTCACGACACTCCACCAACGACGGATATGAGCAGCACGCAGACCGTCGAGATCGTCGTCGTCGACTACGGGCTGGGAAACCTTCGCAGCGTCACGCGCGGGCTCGAACGCGCCGGAGCCGACGTCGAGATCAGCGACGAACCCACCGATTTCGATGCCGCCGACGGGATCGTCCTGCCCGGCGTGGGCGCGTTCTCCGAAGGGATGGACAACGCCGGCCCGTTCCGGGATCGACTGATCGAACTCGCCGAAGAGGGCAAACCCTTCTTCGGCATCTGTCTCGGGATGCAGATGCTCCTCACGACGAGCGAGGAAGCCGAACACGCCGGCGAGGGTGACGTCGAGGGACTGGACCTGGTGCCGGGATCGAACCGCCGGTTCACCGGAGATCACAAGATCCCGCACATGGGCTGGAACGAACTGTCCGTCGAGCGCGAACACCCTCTCGTCGAGGGCGTCGACGGTGAGTACGCTTACTTCGTCCACTCCTATTACGCGGATCCCGACGATCCCGAGGCCGTCGTGGCGACGACCGACTACGGGACCGAGTTCGCCAGTGTCGTCGCCAACGAGGCGGGCAACGTCTTCGGGACGCAGTTCCACC
>JBMCBU010000155.1:0-3984 GCA_048623335.1 Halapricum sp. | reverse complement strand
ACGAGGTGGCCTCCTTATACTCGTTGACCAGCGACTGCATCGACTCTTTGGCGTCACCAAAGAGCATCGAAGTGTTGTCGCGGGCGAAAAGTGGGTTGGCGATCCCGGAGAAGCCGGGACTGAGGCTGCGCTTGTTGACCACGACGTGCCGGGCTTGTTCGACGTTGAGGATCGGCATGCCCGAGATCGGACTGCCGTCATCCTCGTTTGCCCGCGGGTTGACGACGTCGTTCGCCCCGGTGATGATCACGAGATCGGTCTGAGAGAAGGTCGGGTTGACCTCTTCGAGTTCGCGCATCTTGTCGTAGGGCACGTCCGCCTCGGCGAGCAGCGCGTTCATGTGGCCGGGCATCCGTCCCGCGACCGGGTGGATCCCGAACTCCACGTCGACGCCGTTTTTCTCGAGCAGATCGACGAGTTCGGCGACGGCGTGTTGGGCCTGGGCGACGGCCATCCCGTAGCCGGGGACGACGACGACCCGATCGGCCGTCTCGAGCAACATCGTGACCTCTTCGGGCGAGGTCTCGGTTATCTGCCCCTCGTAGATGTCTTCCAGCTCCTCGGTGTCGTCGTCGCCGCCGAGGCCGCCGAAGAAGACGTTCGCCAGCGAGCGGTTCATGGATTCACACATGATGATCGTCAGGATCATCCCCGACGCACCGACGAGCGTCCCCGCGACGATCAGGGCCGTGTTGTCGAGGACGAACCCGGTCGTCGCGGCCGCCAGTCCGGAGTAGGAGTTCAACAATGCGATAACGACCGGCATGTCCGCGCCGCCGATCGGGACCACCAGGAACACACCGAGCAAAAGCGCCGCCGCGACGATCACCCAGTAGACGGGTAACCACTCGGCGGTCGGGATCGAGAGCGCCGACGGCTGGACGACGAGCACGACCCCGGCCAGCAGGGCCACGCCGAGGAACGCCGCCTTGAGCAGGTGGCCGGTCGTCGTGCCGACCGGCGAATCGCCGACGAGGCCGTGGAGTTTGCCGGCAGCGACGAAACTCCCCGAGAACGTGACTGCCCCGATGATCCCGGCGACCGCCGCGGTCGAGGTCAACTCGACCGCGAGGCTTCCGCCACCGGCCAGCACGTCGATCAATTCCGCGCCAGCGACGACCGCGGACGCACCACCACCGAACCCGTTGAACAGGCCGACGAGCTGTGGCATCTCGGTGGTCTCGACGGCGACCGCCAGATACGCCCCGATCGTACCGCCGATCAACAGCCCGGCTGCGAGAATCGCCGGCGAGAGGATCTCGAACCACAGAACCGTGACGACGACCGCCAGGAACATCCCACCGGAGGAGATCACGTTCCCGCGCGTGGCCGTCCGCGGGTGAGTCATGTCGCGAAGCCCCTGGATGAACATGATCCCGGCGAGCAGATAGGCCAGTTCAAGCGTCTGGGACGGCAGCAACTCGGCGAGCGGTCCGGCCATCTCAGCGTCCCCCCTGGCTGAACTCGCTGAGCATGAAGTGGCTCACCAGATAGCCGCCGACGACGTTGATCGTCGCCATCACGACCGCGAGAAAGCCCAGCACGGTCGCCAACGTCGTCGAGCCGGAGCCGGCGACGACGACCGATCCCAGCAGGGTGATCCCCGAGATGGCGTTCGCACCGGACATCAGCGGGGTGTGCAGGTTCGTCGGAATCTTCGTGATGATCTCGTAACCGACAAACGCCGAAAGGACGAACAGCGTCAGGTTCTCGACGAAGGTCACGCCTGGCTCACCTCCGGATCGGTGTCGGCCTCGTCGTCGGTGTCAGCGGCGTCGACAGCGTCGTCTCTGTGCGGGTTCCGAACCGTCCCGTCGTGAACGAGCAGCGTCGAGTCGACGATTTCGTCTTCGAAGTCGAAGACGAGTTCACCGTCTTCCAGCAGATTCCCCAGGAAGTTGACGACGTTGTTGGCGTACTGCTGGCTGGCAGTGTGGCTGATCCGCGATGGCAGATCTGTCGGCCCGTGGATCGTCACGCCGTCGTGTTCGATCGTCTCGCCCGCGACGGTCGGCTCACAGTTACCGCCGGTCGGGGCCGACAGGTCGACGACGACCGACCCATCGTCCATAGACTCGATCATCTCCGTCGAGACCAGTTCCGGAGCCGGCGCACCCGGAATCGCGGCCGTCGTGATGAGCACGTCAGATTCGGGGACGACCTGCCGCATCTGTTCGCGCTGGGCCGCGTAGAACTCCTCGTCCATCTCGCGGGCGTACCCTTCCTCGTCGCCCGATCCTTCCGTTTCGAGGTCGAGTTCGACGAACTCCGCCCCGAGGCTTTCGACGTCACGTTTGGCCTCAAGTCGGATGTCGTAGGCTTTGACCGACGCGCCCAGTCGCTCGGCCGTCGCGATGGCCTTCAGACCGGCAACGCCCGCCCCGATGACGAACACGTCCGCGGGCTGGATCGTCCCCGCAGCGGTCATCTCCATGGGTAACATCTTCGGGAGCTGGTCGGCGGCGATCAGACAGGCCTTGTATCCCGACAGGCTGGCCTGTGACGAGAGGGCATCCATACTCTGTGCGCGGCTGATCCGAGGAATCAACTCCAGGGCGAACGCGCTCACGCCGCGGTCGGCGAGCGTCTGGAGCTGTTCGTCCGTAGCGTCGTACGGGCCGAGCATCCCGACGACGACCTGTCCGTCACGATACTGGTCGAGACCGGGGTCCTCGACGGCACCCAGCGACTGGACCTGCAGGACGACGTCCGCTCTTTCGAAGACAGTTTGGTGGTCGGAAACGACCGTGCACCCGACCGATTCGTACTCGCTGTCGGCCCAGCCGGCACCGTCACCGGCACCGGCCTCGACGGACACCTCGTGTCCGTCTTCGAGCAATGCTGCCGCCACCGGCGGTACGAGTGCGACGCGGTCTTCGTCACCGACCTCCTCCGGGACGCCGACGATCACGACGACACCTCCCGCGACGGACGTACCTGCGGCTGTCCGTACCCGACGTGCAGTGTACTGTATGCCATTGTTCACTTCCACTCCGGGAGTGAGGGTTACTTTTCTTACGGTATCGGAAAACAGCTTGCTGAAATTTGAACTATATAATTTCTAGTTGTATTTTCGCGTATCAATATGTCCCGATACTGTCGTGCTCCCAGATCAGGTCGAACAGCCGCTCGATCCCGGCGACGAAGCTCCCGTTGTCGGTGACGGCCGCCTGACGCATCGACAGCGGGACGTCTTTCTCCTCGACCAGCAGGATCGCCCTCCCGGATTCGTAGTCCATGCTCGGGTCGGCGACCGTCCCGCGCAGGGGGAGCTGCTCGTTGCTGAACCGGACGTCGATTTCGGGGTAGCTGTCGGTCAGGTCCGCGTAGATGTCGGCCTGAATCTCGCGGTTGTCCGCCGAGAGGTGCGACGGATCGAGCATCAACACCTTGATTTCGATCCCACGACTCAGCGCGTCGTCCAGTGCCGGCCTGATCGACTCCAGGTAGGCGAAGCTCTTCGTGAGGACGTGGACTTCCCGGTCGGCCTCGTGGTAGAGCTGGCGCGTTTCGGTCTCGCTGGGTTCGCCGACGTCGACGACGTGAAACAGGTCCTCGGTCGGCGTGACGTCCTCGCTGGCGCGTTCGAACAGCGGTCCGAACGTCGAGATGAATTCTTCGCGGACATCCTCGACCTCGGCCCGGAACGACTCGAAGTCCTGACGCTCGTTTTCGATCGCGCGGTCGAGGATCTCCTCGGGGTGTTTGGCCTGATACTCCTTGGGTCGGCCTGGAATCACCTCGACGAACCCGCGACCGGCGAGTTCGTCGAGCACCTCGTAGATCCGCGCTCGCGGGATCCCCGTCGCCTCCGCGAGGTTCGGTGCCGTCGAGCGGCCGAGCGTCAGTAGTTCCCGCAGTGCCGTCGTCTCGTACTCCCGCAAATCCAGATGCGCCAGGAGGTCGTCGGCGTCGCTCATCGTCTTGTGCTGTATCTGCCAGCGAGTTAAACGTGTGTTTCGGACACGACTCGACTGCTAGCCC
>JBMCBU010000154.1:0-4040 GCA_048623335.1 Halapricum sp. | reverse complement strand
GGGTCCTGGTTCATCGGCGACCGGACGACGTCGTCGGCGGGATCCTGGTCGGGGATGACGTCACCGAGGTTCGTCCACCGGAAGGTGTACATCCGACCGGCGTCCCGACGAGTGTAGTCTTCGAAGTAGCGTCGCACCTGCCGATCGAAGTCGGACTTGCCCGACCCGACCGGGCCCAAAAGGAGCTTGATCCGCTTTTGGGGCCCGAGTCCGCGCGCACCGCTTTTGACCTTGTTGACGAACTCGTGAATCGACTCGTGGATGATCCGGCCGTAGAAGGTGTTCTCGCCGTCACCGATCGGATCTTCGGAGGCCAGCTTGTACTCGACGAGCCCGGCGTCTTCGTCGTACTCGGTGCCGTAGAAGTCGAACATGTCTGCGACTCGCTGATGGGCACTGCGAGCGACCCGGGGCTCCTCGTAGAGCTGTTCGAGATACCACGCGAAATCGTGGTGATCCCGGAGGTCGGCTGGAATCGACGCGCGGTACTCGGCGCTGAGTTCGGAGAGCGTCTCCGGCCCACTCATGGTATCACGCGAGTCGGTGGTTGTTTCGATCCCTCGAGTGGCTGGGTGCTGTGTGATCCGTCGTGTGGAGCGGAGGGCTCGACCGGTACCGGTCGTACCCGGACGTGCCGACCGGATCCAGGCGACCGCATCATGGCGTGTGGTATCGAGTGTCGCATTTTCCGATACTATAATACCCAAGGGGACTTCATTCACTTAAACCTTCGTTTTATCCGGGGTGTGGGTAACAACCGCGGATCGGGAAAACCGGGCTCTGTCGGCGGAACGAAACCGGATTTGGTTATCCTCGTCGTGTTCGGTTTGTGCCCATTTATAAACTCGTCGGTCATCGACCGGGAGGCTCTTTTCGATCGCGCCGGTGATGGGACTATGGATCTCGCGAGCGCGCTTCCGAGCGGGTGGTCACTCTGGCACGAGGAGCCAGGGCGGGTCGTCGTGGTGTATCGCCCGGACGTCTTCGATAGCGAGGCGTTCCCGCCGCCGTGTCTCCCGACGCTGTATCTCACGAAGGGGTCGCGGGGCCGCCGTCCCGGCAAGCCCGAGCCGGACCCGGACGATCCCTGGTACGTGACGCTGTCGCTGGAGCCGGACGTGACCGCCGACCGCAGGCCCTTCGAGGGCCGAACGGCAGCGATCGAGGGGGCACTCGAGCTGGCGGCGGCCTTTTCGGACGGCGAGTTCGACTACCGGTCGCTGTATCAGGTTCCGCGGGAGCGATATCTCGAAACGCTCGACGAACTGACGGGGCGAGAGACTTAATCCGCTCGGGGCTGTAACGACGGTAGATGGCACAGCTCACTCTGGTCGGCACGCGCCTGGCAGAAGTCGGACAGACGTTCGTCTATCAGGGAGCGGCCGATGCCTGTGAGGGCTGTCCCTACCGCGATCAGTGTCTCAATCTCACCGAGGGGCGCACCTACGAAATCGTCGCGGTCCGGGAGAACGCCAGCGTGCTCGATTGCGGAGTCCACGACACCGGCGTCCAGGCCGTCGATGTCGAACCCGCACCGATCCGGGCCAACGTCGCCTCGAAGGGCGCGTACGCCGGGAGCAAGGCCCAGCTCGAAGGGCCGTGTCCGTACACGGACTGTCCCAGCCACGAATACTGTGAGCCCGCCGGTGCCGAGTTCGACGACCAGTACACCATCGACGAAGTGCTCGGCGAGCCGCCCCACGACTACTGCATGCTCGATCGCGACCTGACGCTCGTGCGGTTCGCCCCGCCTGACGACGCCTGACCGTACCGTCCGTTCACGCGATATTGTCCCGCTTTTTGGCCGTGTAGCCGAAGACGTCCTCGTAGCCGTAGGCCGACAGCAACACTGGATAGAACGGCTCATCGGCGATGACCCGCTTGCCGTCGGCAGCGGCGAAGGCGTCGCCGGCTTCCACGCGCTCGAAGTTGGAGACGTAGACCTCGTACTCCTCGGCCTCGGTCTTGGGGACGACGTCGTCGAGTCTGTAGATCGGATGCTCGCGCGGTTCGAGCGGCGGTGCGTCGACCAGCACGCCCGTCGCCCGCAGGAACTCCCGGACGATCCGGCTGGCGTTGTCCGCGGCCGCGGTCGAGCCCTGATAGCCGGCCTCGACTTCGACGAGTGTCTCGACGGACTGGAACAGCCGTCCGTCGTCGAACGGTCCGGTCTCGACGACCGCGTCGACGGACAGTTGGCGTGTCAGCTCCTCCGACCGACTGCCTGCCCGCTCGACGATGGCGAACGGCTTCTCGTAGGACTGAGTCGAGTGCAACGCGAGCGTCGTACACCCCTCGAGTTCGGCCGTCAGCTCGGCCGCGAGCCGTGATTCGTGTGTCGGCCCGTCGGGATCACCCGGGAACGTCCGGTTGAGGTCCTCCTCACAGTAGCGCTGTTCGGCCGCCAGCGCTCGTTCGTTCGCGACGATCAACTTCACAGGTTGCTCGATGGGTGAGTCAGACGCCAACAGGCGGTCGATCGCCGTCACGCCACAGGGCTCGTCACCGTGAATAGCCGCGACGACGGCGACAGCCGGTTCGCCTGCACCGAGCTGTTCGATCCGCATCGCTATCGGCTTGGGCAGTCGATCATTTATATCACTCGACCTGCTCCGCCTGCAGACGCATAGTGATTGTTGTACGTCTGTGCCGGATCGACCGCTCGATGGCGGGCGGTCGTACCGGTATATCGTTACACTATCGCGATTCGCGTAGAAACCCATAGATTCCTCTCGGGAAATCGATATCCATCACCCGATCGGAGGTGGGATTCGTCCGATCGGCTACGCGAATCACTATAATCACCATCAGCAGTTTTATCATACCGTCTCGAACGAGCGTCTAGTATGTCCATCGTCCTCTCAGCAGCTGCGCTCTTGACCGGTCTCATCGCGGGAGCCGCCTTCGGGTTTCTCAACGTGCCGATCCCGGCACCGCCAAATCTCGCCGGCGTCCTCGGGATCGTCGGCATCTTTCTGGGCTATCGAGCCGTCGAGACGCTCGATGTCGGCATCGACCTCCTCGCGCTACTCGGCTTGCGCTGACAGGGACGATTGCCGTCGCTCACGTCGCCGGTCTCACGGGCCGCAGTAGCCCGGCCTCTGAGTGGTGGGGATCTTGCTCCCGGGTACGGGCGAGGAACGATCTCCCTCCCCGGCGACAATCGACGCCCAGTCTCAGATCAAAGCCCAGCCCTCAACGAGCGAACCCCTCAGGGTGAGCGAAGTAGGGTGGAGTCGGTTAGGTCCCGTGCTGCCAGGAATCCATGTACTCGCGCTGTTCGGGCGTCAGCTCGTCGATCTCGATCCCCTCGGCGTCGAGTTTGATCTCCGCGACGTCACGATCGAGGCGGTCCGGTATCTCGTGGACGCCGGCGTCGTAGGCTTCGCCGTTCGTCGCCATCTCGCGGGCTGCGACCGCCTGAATTCCGAAGCTCTGGTCCATCACCTCGACCGGATGCCCTTCGGCTTTCGGTGCGGCGAGGTTCACTAGCCGCCCCTCCGCGAGGACGTTGAGCTGGCGTCCGTCGGGCATGACGTAGCCGGTGACGCCGTCACGGGCTTCGAAGACCTCTTCGGCCATCGATTCGAGGTCCTCGAGGTTGATCTCCACGTCGAAGTGACCGGCGTTCGCGAGGAGCACGCCGTCCTCCATGACCTCGAAGTGTTGTTCGGTGATGACGTCCCGGTTGCCGGTCGTCGTCACGAAGATGTCGCCCTTCGTGGCGGCCTCGTCCATCGTCGTGACCTCGAAGCCCTCCATGTGGGCCTCCAGGGCCTGTCTCGGGTCGATCTCGGTGACGACCACGTCGGCGTTCATCCCGGCGGCCTTCTTGGCGACGCCTTTCCCACACTGACCGTAACCACCGACGACGACCGTCTTGCCGGCAATCGAGAGGTTCGTCGTGAGCTCGATCGCGACCATCGAGGCCTCGCCGGTCCCGTGGACGTTGTCGAACAGCCGCTTCATCGGCGTGTCGTTGACCGCGAACATCGGGTACTCCAGGGCACCGTCGTCGTCCATCGAGCGCAGGCGGTGGA
>JBMCBU010000153.1:0-4060 GCA_048623335.1 Halapricum sp. | reverse complement strand
TGACCGAGATGCGCGAAAACCGCATGCACATGGTGATCGTCATCGACGAGTTCGGGACGACCGAGGGCCTGGTGACGATGGAGGACCTTACCGAGGAGATCGTCGGCGAGATCCTGGATGGCAGCGAAGAAGAACCCATCGAGTTCCTCGACGACGACACCGCCCTCGTCAAAGGCGAGGTCAACATCGAGGAGGTCAACGAGGCGCTGTCTATCGACATCCCCGAGGGTGAGGAGTTCGAGACGCTCGCGGGGTTCATCTTCAACCGCGTCGGCCGCCTGGTCGAGGAAGGCGAAGTCATCGAGTACGACGACGTCGAAATCCGGGTCGAACAGGTCGAGAACACCCGAATCATGAAAGCCAGAGTCTCCCGGATCGTAGAAACAGACGAAGAGACGACCATCGACGAAGACCGCGACGAGTCTGGCGATGACACCGAGTGATCACACGATCGACGTCCAGATCGTGAACAGCCCGTATCCAAGCCCCAGCGCCAGCGCCAGTGACCCGATCCACGCGAGTACCGTCTTTCCCATCTTCTCGCCGCTGACTGCCCCGCCGCCGGCCGCGAAACCGCTTCCGATGATCGCGCTGACGATGATCTCGTTGAACGAGACGGGGATGCCAAACAGCACGGCCGTCTGAGCGATGGCGAAGCTCGGGATCAACGCCGCGATCGATCGGCGCGGACCTAGCGAGGAGTAGTCCTGTGCGATCGCCTTGATCATTCGGGGCGCGCCCGTCCACGAGCCGGCGAGCAACCCGAGCCCGCCGAAAACGAGCACGATACCCAGCGGGACCTCGACGCCCGTTTCTGTCCCGAGCAACGGTATGAGTGGACCGATCGCCAGCCCGACCTGGCTCCCGCCCGCGGAGAACGCCACCAGCCCGCCGAGCACGAGCAGGAAGTGACGCTGCCCGGCCACGGCATCGATCCGCAGGTCCCGGTACAGCAGGGCGGCGAACAGGAGCGCGAACGCGAGGGAGACGACCACGCGGCCGGGAACCGTCGGCTGGCCGACGACCGCGGCGAGTTCGGCTGCGATCGAGGACTGCTCGCCTGGCCCACCGAGCAGGACGAAATCGACGTTCGCCAGCAGCACGGCGACGAGCCCCGCGAGCGTGGGGACCGCGACCCGTTCGGGGACGCGTCCGTCGCGCAGCAGTTTCGCGACGCCGTAGGCGATCCCACCGCCGACGAATGGGGTAGCGACCCACAGCACGACGATCTCCCAGTATTTCGCCCACGCGGGATCGCCGCCCGCCGCCAGCCCGACGCCCACGACCGCGCCGGTGACGGTAAATGCCGTCGCGATCGGATAGCCGGTGAACACGCCGAACGCGACCAGCCCAGCAGCCAGAATCAGTGCCAGCGTCGCCCCCACGGGCGAGAGCGTGACGCCACCGATCAGTTCCTGGCCGACCGCCTCCGACACGTTCGCACCCTGCAGGGTCGCACCAGCCAGTCCGAGGAGTCCGACCAGAAACCCGGCACGCATCACCGAAATCGCGTTGGCTCCGACGGCCGGCGCGAACGGCGTCGACCCCGACGATCCGGCACCGATCGCCCACGCCATGAACAGGCTCGCGAGCGCAGCGACAACCAGCGTCGCCAGTAGCGTCACCTCTACCATTGTTGGTGTCGTTGTGTGCTCGCGCGTCAATAGCCTACCGACTGCGATCGAATTCACCGGACCTGCGCGATCCAGGCTCGTCTCTCGCGCGGATCAGGTGTTCGTCGGGTCGGCGTCGTCGTGGTTGCGCCTGGGGACTTCGACGCCTTCGGCGGCTTCCGGCGTCTCGGTTTCCTTCTCGGCGTCGATGTGCCAGCGGTCGAGTTCCTGTTCGTAGTCGGCCAGCTTGTTCGAGACCCTGATCTTCAGGTCGTCGTCGTTGACGTTCACCTCGAAGACGTACTCGGGATTGTCGTCGCTGACGCGCCTGACGTTGGCGCTGATCAGTTCGTTGTCGAAGTAGTAGGGCGCGAGCTGGGTCATCACGTTCTGATAGACCGTGTCCTCGACCTTCCGGAGGGCCTTCCGGCTCGCGGAATCGGCCGCGCGAGCGACGTAGTCGATCGACTCGCCCCACTTGTCGACGGCCTCGTCGGGATCGTCCAGGTTCTCGTAGGACTGGCTGAGCTTCTCGCCGGCCGTCTGGAGGTCCTCGTCTGGCCCCTTGCCCTTCTTCTCGCCTGCGCCCTCGCCGACGCTGGCCTGCTCTGCGGTCTTCTCGCTGACGTCCTCGTCGAGGCGTTCGTGGCTCTTGGGCCGCCACTCGTCGAACTCCTCGAGCGCATCCGCGTCGACCTCGACGCCCTCGTCGTCGGCGATGTCTTTCAATGCTCGCGTGAGGCGCTCGCCGTGTTCGACCACGTCCGCCCAACCGCCCCGGATCTTGAATCCGGAGACGCTCTCTTCCATCTCAGGCATGGGTATGTACTCTGCGTGCGCTGGGTTCGTCCGTCGAACGACCCGTCCGGTCCATTGTAGGACGCGTATTCGGCTTCGGCGAGGTTAAACGTTTCCGCAGCGGTTCTCGCCGGGGGATATCGCCTCCCGGACTTTCCGGTAGCGTACAATACAAACGGCTCGCGACTCGACGAACGAGTGATGACAACAGCGCTTTTCATCGTCAGCGAACACGGCTACTGGGGCGAGGAGTGTATCGAACCGCTCGCGACGCTCGACGACGCCGGCGTCGACGTCACGGTCGCGACACCGTCGGGCGGTCCGGCCGTCCTGGACGAGCGATCGGTCGACACCGACGAAGTCGACGAGGCGACTGCCGCGCTCGTCGAGGAAGTCCACGAGACCGACGAGCGCCTGAACGACCCCGAGCCGCTGGCGGCGGTCGACCCCGGCGAGTTCGACGCAGTCGTCTTCCCCGGCGGTCACGGCACGGAGTGGGACGTAAACCAGGACAGACACGCCCGCGCGGCCCTTCGGGAGGCGGTCGAGGGCGAGGCGGGCAAGGCGATGACTGTCTGTCACGCCGTCGGGATCCTCGCGTTCGCACGCGACTCCGGCGGGGACTTGCTGGTCGAGGGCCGATCAGTCACGGGCTTCCCCAACGAGTGGGAGGAAGGGATCGTCGACGAGTACGACCGGATGCCGGACGGCCGCAAACTCCCCTACTGGGTCGAAGACGAGGTCAAGGCAGCCGGCGGGGACTGGGACGCCGAACTCGACTCCGAGACGAGCGTCACCGTCGACGGCGACCTCGTGACCGCTCGCGGGCCGCCCTCGTCTGCGCGGGCTGCCCGGACGCTCCTTGCGGAACTGGGCGTCGAATACGACGACTGAGCGGATCAACCGCCGGTTCGGCGGCATCTCGCCAGTTATTTTGCTCCCCCAGCCGCACGCTCGGATATGACCATCGAAGACCGCGGCGAGGCGAAGGTCGTGACCCACGCGCTCGCGAAACATACGCTCACCCAGCTGCGAAGCGTCGAGACCGAGCAGGTCGCCTTCCGGAAAGGGCTGGTGAAGCTCGGACGGATCTGTGGCTACGAGATCATCGACGGCGTCATGGAAACCGCCTACGAGACCGTCCAGACGCCGCTGACCGAGACGACCGGCGAGCGCGTCGTCGGCATGGACGATGTCGTGATCATCAACGTGCTCCGAGCGGCGACGCCGTTCGTCGAGGGACTGCTCAAGGCGTTCCCCCGCGCGCGCCAGGGAGTCATCTCCGCCAGCCGCGACGAGTCCGGTGGCATGAACGACGCCGGCGAGTTCGAGATCGAAGTCGACTACGTGAAACTCCCCGAGATCCACCCCGAGGACACGGTCATCGTCGCCGATCCGATGCTCGCGACCGGCTCGACGATGGCGACCGTCCTCGAACACGTCCAGCAGATGGGCGACCCCGAGCGACTGCTCGTGCTCGCGGCGGTCAGTGCGCCCGAAGGACTGGTCCGACTGAACGAGCAGTTCCCCGATGTCGAGATCCTCTCGGTCGCCATCGACGACCACCTCGACGAGGAGGGGTACATCGTCCCCGGCCTGGGCGACGCCGGTGATCGGGCGTTCCGGACGACCTGAGACGGGCCGATTCA
>JBMCBU010000152.1:0-4077 GCA_048623335.1 Halapricum sp. | reverse complement strand
CAGGGTGGCGCGATCACTCGTCGCCGACGAAGACGGTCTTCAGGCGGTTGCCGCAGTCCGGACAGCACAGCACCTGCCACTTGTCGGGGTCGAGATCGGCCATCGTCTCCGTCCGGATCGCGTCCTCGCGATCGACCGACTGCTCGCAGGTGTCACAGTACAGATCGTCGCTCATGGTCGGAACAACGAGTCGTGGGGTGAAAAGTCGTTACCGTTGGTCCTCGCTGAGCACGAGGTTGCGCAGGATGTCACCGTAGGCCGGACGCGTGATGAGCACGCCGATGAGCACGCCGACGATGGTGACGATGGCGAACCCGAACAGGTCACCGACCGACAGGAAGGTCAGCGGACTCATCGCGATGATCGTGGTCACCGCGGCCGCGCCGATGACCCAGAAGGCCTTCCGGAAGCGGTTCTCGAAGACCCGTCCCGTGGCGACCTCACCCTGCTGGAGGATCTCGTCGGCGATGATGATCAGGTCGTCGACTCCGGTCCCGATCACGGCGATCAACCCGGCGATGTGCGACAGGTCCAGCGAGAGGTTCGTGACGGCCATGAACCCGAGCAGGATGAATACTTCCGCGATTGCCGTGAAGATCATCGGGATCGCGACTCGTGCCTTCTTGTATCGGAGGAAGACCATCCCGGCGACGCCGAACCAGGCGAGCAGTCCTGTCAGGACGGACAGACCCTTGAACTCCTCGGCGTAGCTCGGGAGGATGTACGACACGTCGTACTGAGCGTCTTCACTGAGATCGAGGTTCGTCGGCAGCGAGCCGACCTCCAGACTGATCTTTATGTCCTGGGCCTGGGTGGCGTTGGTCGCTCCGATCGTGAACGTCGGATTGTCAGCCCACGTGCCGTCCTGGAAGTCTTCTCCCAACCCGGGTGAGACGCCGTTGGCTCGAACCAGATCGCCGTCGAGCGTCGTCAGGAGACACCGGCTCTCGACCCCGGAGACGTTCTCGGTGTCGCTCCCCTGACGGGCACACGTCGTGCCGGCCGGATCCGCGAAGCCGAGTCGGTTCATGTCATCCTGGAACGACTGGGCGGCCTCGTCGTTCAGTGAGACGGGAACTTCCCAGACCTCTCCATCCGTGTTCGGACGGGGACCGGGCTGGCCAACCTGGGCGATATCATCACCGGTGATGACTGGCTCTCTCGTGACCGTCTCGTTCCCCTGCTCGCTGACCTCGGCTTCGATCTGGACGACACCGCGGCTAGTGACGATGTCCCGCACTTGGTCGGGTTCGATGTTCGGTACTTCCACCACGATCAGCCCGTCGCCAGCGGTGGTGACCGTCCCACCGGACAGGCCCGTCCGGTCGATTTTGCTTTGCAGGATGTCCACGACGTCGTCACGCGTGGCATCGGTCACGCCGGTGTTCACGTCCTCGGAAGTCACCTCGAATCCGGCCGACTGCAGCGCGCTGGCGAATTCCGACTCGCTAACGTTATCATCGTACACTTCGACCGAACTCGCCCGAACGCGCACGTCTATCTGATCGACACCGAGTTCCGTAGCCAGCTGCTGGTTGAGGTCACGGGTGGCGTTCTGATCGACGTCCAGATCAGCCACGTGCAAGCCCACGAGCGGTGCTCGGATCCGGGTCCCGCCGGAGAGATCCAGCCCGTACTGGAGGTTCGTCGGCCCGGTGTCGACGGGCCGCTGGACCGGAATCGTCACGTTGGAACCGTCCGCTTGGAGCTGTGCGCTTTCTGAGACAGAGATCGTTCGGTTATCGGCCGTGATCGCCGAGGTATTTGCCGGACTCACGATCGTCCCGTTCGAGACAGTGAGTGTCCCGTTCGACAGCGTTGCAGACGTATCGGTCACGTCCGATACGTCCCCGTCGAACTCGCCCGAGATCCCAGTGGCAGTGATCGTGTCCGTCGACTCGTTGGTCGTCTCGAGCGTCGTCGAGTTCTCCAGGTTGATCGTTGTCTGTTCGAGGGAGAACTGCGTTTCGTCGCCGTCGATATATGCGTCCTCTGTCTGCATGCCAGGGTCGCCGCCCCCGATAGGCCCGAACAGCGCGAACGCACTGGCAAGCAGGAAGACGACAAGCATCACGATCCGCCAGTTCTCGCGAAGGGAGATCATCGTGCCACCCCCTCGAACTTGTACCACCGAAGGAGACTGAGGTTCAACATGTAGGTGTTCATCAGGTCAGCCGTCAACCCGAACACGAGGATGATGCCGATATCGGGGAGTAAGGGGATCGAGAGGAGCAGCGCGATGATTGTCATGACGATCATCGCCACGATCGAGGTGAGTGTCATCGTCACACCGGTCTGCATCGCGTTGTAGGTCGACTCGTAGAAACCCCCGCGCCGCCGCAAGATATGATTGTTGAGCAAAATGTCGGAGTCGACCGAATACCCGATCAACATCAGCAGTGCCGCGACCGTCCCGAGCGTCAGGTTGATCTCGGCGATACCGGTCAGCGAGAGGAACGCGACCATCCCCATCGGAATGACGATGTCGGAAAACGCCGAGATGACGATCGCGATCGACGGCACGAACGTCCGGAAGATGGCGAACACGAACACGCTCATCCCCACGAACGCAATCGCGAGCCCGAACAGGGCGTTGCGCTGGTTCTCTCCCCCGAAAGTGGCCGATCGGGTATCCGTCCGCAGTCTGGTGATCCCCTCCGCGTCGTCGGCCATGTCGATGAGGTTCTGCTGTGAGGTCCCGTCCTGCAGGAACGTCACGATGAACTCATCGCCGCCCTGCACTGGACGGATCGTGTTTATCTCGGCGCCGAAGGCCTGCCTGATCGCCTCTCTGCCGCCGTCAGTTGCAAGTCGCATCTCCGTGCCGCCCGTGAAATCGAACCCGAGCGGAACGGGTGTCCCGTTTACCAGGTAGTGCAAAGCGAGCATCAGGATCGCGATTCCCAGAACGATCAACGGGGGGACCGCGAGCTGACGGTTTGAGTACCGGTCGTATTCGATCTCCGGTACGTCGAACTCGAGCATGGACGAGGGTGTGAGACGGCCGTGAATAAGCTTTCCTAAGTCCGCGCGCCCGTCGAGCACCTCGCTTCGCTCGGCGACTCGCTACTCCGGCAGATACCGAACGCTCAACACGCCCTCGGCGGCGCGGACCTCGACGCGGTCGACACCGAGTCGTGCCGCACGGGCGACCGTCTGCGGATCCTCGAGCACGTCCTCCGCTGCCTGCTCGGTCCGATCGGCCGGAACCGTTAGTACGTGCAGTTCGCCCTCGCCGGCCCGAGGCTGGCGGGTCAACTCGCCGACCGGTTGGTCGGTAGCGATGTCACGTTCCTGTTTCGTCGGCGACTCGTCGCTATACTCGACGGGGATCGTCCGACGGTCGTCGATCGATTCGAGCGTGTAGACGGCAGTCGTCGGGGGCTGTGCGACAAGCGTCCCGGTGACGACCTCGCCGGGTTCCAGCGGCGGATCGGGCTGTTCGCGAAGCGTCTGCACCTGGCTGGTGACGACGTCCGTCAGGATCGCCGTCTCCGCGTCGGACTCGCTCACCAGGAACGTCCCTTCGGTCTCGCTCATACCCACCCGTAGACGATGCGGCGGGTTTGGCCCTTTCGACTGACACGGAAGCGTGCGACTATCGGTGTCGCTGGCGACAGGCACCTATCGCCGCCACCGGTGGACGAGATAGACGACGACAGCCGCCGAGAGGGGCGCGCCCAGTCCGGCGAGCGGCGGCAAGTCATAGAGAGCACGGATCGCGGGCGCGAGCACACCGTACTGGTCGGCCGGATCGCGAAACTCCGCCGGTGCGGAGACGACGAGCATGAGGTAGATCGACGACAAGAACAGATAGCCGCTGGCGGCTAGCGCGCGGTCGTAGCGTCGGTCGCCGCGTCCCGTCCGGTGGCGGCGGGCGACCAGCAACACCGGCGCGAGCACGGGGCCGATCACGAACAGCGCGACGACGACGTAGAAGCTCCGGGAGAACGTGAACACGCCCGCGCGCGCACCGAACGACCCCCCGATGAGGTAGATCAGCGCCAGGACGAACGCCGCCACAACGACCAGCGCGGCCAGTCCGCCGACCAGCACGTACGAGCGGAACAGCCGCGA
>JBMCBU010000151.1:0-4136 GCA_048623335.1 Halapricum sp. | reverse complement strand
CAGCGACAGCTAGTCGTCCGCCAGCGACGATTCGATGACGGGCCGTTCGACCTCGCGGTCGGTCGCCTCGCCGTCGATGTCGTAGGGGTACTCGCCGGTGACACAGCCCAGACAGAGGTCGTCGCGTTCTTTCTCGAGGGTCTCGGCGATGGCCTCAATGGAGAGGTACGCGAGGCTGTCGGCTTTGATCTCCTCGCGGATCTCCGCGACGGACTTGTCGGAAGCGATCAGTTCCTCGCGGGTGGCCATGTCGATGCCCATGTAACAGGGGGCGACGATCGGCGGCGCACCGATCCGGACGTGGACCTCCTCCGCGCCGGCATCGCGCATGAGTTCCACGAGCTGGGTCGAGGTCGTCCCGCGGACGATCGAATCGTCGATCAGCGTGACGCGCTTGCCCTCGACGGTGTTTTTGATCGGATTGAGCTTCAGCCGGACGGCCCGCTCGCGCTCGTCCTGGGTGGGCATGATGAAGGTTCGGCCGACGTAGCGGTTTTTCATCAGTCCTTCCGCGAAATCGACGTCAGAGCCGGCGTCCTGTGCGGCTTCGGCGTAGCCCGAGGCGAAGGCCCGCCCGGAGTCGGGCACCGGCATGACGACGTCAGTGTCGATGCCACTCTCCTCGTAGAGCTTGCGACCGAGCCCCCGCCGCGCGTCGTAGACGAGCGTCCCGTCGATGTTCGAGTCCGGACGTGCGAAGTAGACGTGCTCGAAGAAACAGTGCGCTGTCGAGTCCCCTTCGAATAGCTGGTAGGTGTCGTATCCCGCCCCGTCCGGATCGAGCACGACGAGCTCGCCAGGCCTGACGTCGCGTATCAACTCCCCGTCGAGCGTGTCGATCGCGGCCGATTCGGAGGCCAGCACGTAGCCGTCCTCGAGTTCGCCGATGACCAGTGGCCGATTGCCTTCCGGATCGCGCACGCCCAGTACCGTGTCGTCGTGGGTGATCGTCAGCGAGTAGGATCCGTGGATCCGACCCATAGTCCGTTTGACCGCCCGGACGAGGTCCTCTTCGAGCAGGTTTCGAGCCAGATCGTGTGCGATGACCTCGGTGTCCCCGTCGGAGGTGAACGCGTGACCGAGCGCGGCCAGTTCCTCGCGCACCTCGTCGGCGTTGACGAGGTTGCCGTTGTGGCTCAACCCGAGCGAACCGGACTTGAACGAGACCGAAAACGGCTGTGCACAGCTCTTGTCGAGGCTCCCGGACGTGGGATACCGAACGTGGCCGATCCCGTTCGTGCCGTTCAGCTGGCTGAGATCGTCCTCCTCGAAGACGTCGCCGACCAGCCCGGTCTCGACGTGGCTGTGTTGCTGGAACCCGTCGTGGGTGACGATTCCGGCGGCTTCCTGACCGCGGTGCTGGAGCGCGTACAACGAGTAATACAGTGGACGGGCGGCGCTACGATCCTGCAAGGAGATGCCGACAACGCCGCACTTCTCGTGCATCGGTACTCCTTATTCGCCGGCCTTACTCTGCCACTCGTAGCCCCGTCGCTTCGCCGATTTGCCGAAGCCACAGGACGCACAGACGCCTTTCCTGACGTGATAGGACTTGTTTCCACACCGTCGACACTTGACGTGTGTGGTCTTGTTCTTTTTACCCTGGCTTGGAGTTCCTTTGCCAGTCATGGACTAATTGTGACGACGTTGTCGCCGCGTATAATCGTTGTGTCTTCGCCTTCCTCGATGACGAGATTCATGTGCTGGTCGTACCCGGCGAGTTCGCCGGTGTATATGTCGCCGTCTTTCAGATGCACCGTGACAGTCTCTTCGAGCGACGCTTCGAGCACGTCGAGCGGTCGGCCACTCATAGTCATATGCGCAGACTTCGCGGTCTTAAACGTGTCGAGTCGGTGGTCCGCTGGAGCGTCGAAACCGTCGTTCGATCCACCAACCGGATCCAAGCGCTTTACATCCTCGGTACGAAACCTGCCCTCGTGGGTCTGTACGATCGCTATCTCGCCGCGCGCATCCGCCGGAGTGACGCGTCGCTCCCCGAATCCGTCGCTGTCGTCCTCACCGAACGGGACCTCCTCGAGAAGGGGTCTTACGAGACGCTCGAACGGTGCTGGCGCTGGGCGTTCGAGTACGGCGCGGAACACGTCCTCGTGTACGTCAGCGTCCTCGACGAGCAAGCGGTTCCGACGCTCCAGCGACAGTTCGACGACGTAGACGCCCCGCGTCCGATCGCCGTGCGCGACCCAGGCGACGACCGGCAGGCTGACGCGCCGATCCAGGTGAGCATCGGCCTGGGGGGCAAACACGAGTTCGCGACCGCGGTTCAGGGACTGGCCGAGGAGGTCGCTGCTGGCGAGCTCGACCCTGGCGACGTCGACGAGTCGGAAATCGAAAAGCGGCTGGTCTTCCCGACCGCACCGGACCTGGTCCTCAAGACCGGGGCCGAGCGACTCTCGGATTTCATGATCTGGCAGTCAGTGTACTCCGAGCTGTACTTCACTGACGTCAACTGGCGTGACTTCCGCAAGCGTGACTATCTCCGGGCGCTGCGTGACTACCAGACGCGCCAGCGCAGGTTCGGTCGGTAATCAGGGTGCTTCGGCGTCGCCTGTCTCTCGATACGAGCCTCACTCATCCAGATGTTTTTGTCCTGTCCGTCCGGATTGGCTCACATGGACGTACTCGGCGACCTCGTGAGCCCCGAACGCGGCGACGACACGCTGTGGATCCACCGTCCGGGGCCGCGCAGTCGGTCCTGGAGCGGCGAGCAGTTCTGTGTCGACGCCTGGAAGGCCGGGAACCTCCTTCGACACTACGGTGTCCGGGAAGGGGCTACCGTCGCGGTTCTTGAAGGGGCAGAGCCACCGGATCCGCAAGCGCTGATCGCGCTGTTCGGTGCGTGGACGCTCGGCGCAACAGTCCGAGTTGCCCCCGCGGATCTGGAGGGCGTCGACGTCGTCGTCGGATCGACTGACAGTCTCGACGACCGGGAACTGCCTCCGGGGTGCAAGGCGCTTGGATTCGGTGAGCCGCCCGACGACCCGACGGTCGCACACTTCGAGGGCGAACGCTGGAGCGAGAACCCGGTCCAGTTCCCTGCCGAGGTCGACCCCTCGGATCGGGCGCTGGCGACGAACGACAGCGAGTATACCCACGCCGAGTTGTTGGCTGACGGCCACAGCGTGCTCGAAACATTCGGACTCGGGGCGGACGATCGCGTAGCGCTTCAGGTGAACCTCTCGGATCCCGAGACCGTCGTTGTCGGCGTCCTCGCGCCACTGCTGGCGGGGGCGACGATCACTCTGGGTGGGGAAGCGACTGCAGTCGTCACCGAACGCGACGGGACGATCCAGCTCTCGGAGAACTAGTCACGCGGACGGACGTAGTTCGCAAGCGTCACGAGCGTTCCGAGGATCCAGCCGACGGGGACGGCGATTCCGAACCACATGCCGACGTATGCCGGCCCTTGCAGGGTGTAGTTCTCCCGGAGGTAGGTGTTGATGTCGGCGACGGTCAGGACGTTGTCGAGCAGCCAGATCGCCAGTGATTCGCTGCGCGGGAAGACGACGGCAGCGAGTTGCTGGGAGTACAGCGCCGCCACGACCGGCGGCAGAAAGATCGCGGTGATCGCCAGCGGATAGGAGATCAGAACCGTCGAGGCCCGCCCCCCGACCCGGCTGGTCAGGACGGCCAGTACGGCGGAGACGGTCGCGACCGCGCCGGCAGCGACGACGGCGACGACGCCGGTGTAGCTCATGTCGAGTTGGAACTGTGCGAGCGCCGACAGTGCTCCCCAGGCGACGACCGAGAGGACGACCACGCCGAGGAGTCCGATTCGGGTGACCGCCGAGTCGAGTTTGCTCGCCTGGTATCGCAGCACGTATCCGAAAAGTACCAACGGATAGAGCAGTCCGACAAGCGGTGCACCGATGGTTGCCCACAGCCAGTAGGCAACACGGCTTCCAGTCGTCTCGGGTCTCCACTTGCCCAGGACCGTCTGCTCTGCGTCGAGTTGGCGCGGATAGATCAGTTCCATCCAGGTCTCGTGGAGACGCTTGAGGTCGATCCGGATCGCCTCGACGAGTCCCGTCCGGTTTGCGGCCGACATACTCGTCGGTTCGGTCGCCCGCTGGTTAATACTTGTAGGTCTGTCGCTCGCGATTCGGTGTCGATCGAGC
>JBMCBU010000150.1:0-4226 GCA_048623335.1 Halapricum sp. | reverse complement strand
GCGTAGTAGGCCAGACAGACGTTGGTCATCCCGGCACCGAAGCTGATCCCCAGGCCGGTGAAGTCGTTGTCCGCCAACTCGGAGTAGATGACGGCCATCCCCTCGTTGATCGGCTCGGCGTCGTAGCCCATGTCATCGAGGAAACTCTCGATGGTCTTCTGGTGATACAGCGTCGAGAGGTCCGAGTCGATCGGATCTGCTGGCGTCGAAAAGTAGATCTTCTCGTTTGGATGATCCGGCGAGCCGACGACCTGTTCGATGATGAGTTTCATCATCGGGATCGCTGACTTCTCGTCGCTCGAGAGGATCCCGTGTTTCATCGGCCGGCGTGTCTCCTTGTTGAAGATGTTCGCGAAGTTCAACGCGTCGTCTCCGACGACGTACACCTTGTCGTCTTTTCGGATGTGGAGTACGTCCGACCGGCTGAGCATCTGCTCTGCCATGTCCGAATACTCGATCTCCACGAACGAGTTTCGCTGCTGGACGAAGACCGTCTCGTTGCCTTCTTGCTGTGCCGAGATGATGTTCATCGTGCCGACGTCTAGTCCTTTGGCCATGTTCTGGACATCTAAGCGTGGTCTAATAAAACTATGTGAAACTGGCTAAATAGATTATGACTGTACTGTCTCACTCGTTGAAATCGAGCGGTTGAGGGCGTTTCCTGGCCGATTTGCTGAGCGCGTCAGCCGAAGAGCGATCTGATTTTTGCGAGCAGTCCCTCGCTGGATTCTGCGGTCGCTTTCGCTCGCTGCTCTTCTTTGCGGCGCTGTCTGAGTTCGTTGAGTTTGGTGGTCTGGTCGTCGACCGTCGACTTCGAGGTGGCCGTCTTCTTTTCGCCGCCTTTCAGCGCTTTCAGTCCCTGGACCTGTGCGTCTGTCGAGGTCGAACTGGTGATGCGTTCGGCTTCGACGTCCATGCCCGAGAGGTCGTAGTCGGCATCACCCATATCCAGCGTGAGCGATTGGCCTTCGTGTCGCTCGACGCCGCCCCAGGTGATGTCGACGTCCGACATCGCATCCTCGATGTCCCGGCGGATCTCCTCGTCGGTGTAGGACTCCTTCGGTTCGGGTTCCTCCATCGGTTCGATGTCAGCCGGGCTGGGTTTCGCGCGCTCGATCTGGTGGGCGACCAACGCCGCGCCAGTCGAGACGAGCACGAGCGCCATCCCGATGGCGTACGCGAGGACGACGTGGATCGTGTACTCCGCACCTTCGACGTTGAATTCGTACGGATAGAGGACCGAAAACCCGACGACAGCGACGACAGTGATCGCCGTGCCCACGACCCCAGTGTAGGTCGCTCGGACATCGACCGGCAACAGCACGAGCACGCCGAGCAACAGCGTCGGGACCGCGAGCATCCCCATCGCGAACGCGATCTCGCGGAGCAACCAGAACGTGTCGGTCCCGTATTCGAACGTGGTCCCGACCACGAAGAACACGAGCCCGATCGCCGCCAGCGCGATCCCGCCGAAGAACAGCCCGAACCCGAGGTACACGTCGATCTGATCGT
Organism: Halapricum sp.; assembly: GCA_048623335.1. GTDB lineage: Archaea > Halobacteriota > Halobacteria > Halobacteriales > Haloarculaceae > Halapricum. The sequence goes on along the minus strand of JBMCBU010000150.1, from coordinate 2,714 downwards.
CGGGCTCGCCGATGTAGTGCCGGTACAACTCGAAGAGAACGTTGTCCGGGAGGTCCTCACCAGAGGGGTCGTCGTCTGCCATTAAACTGTGTTTCCCGCCCCTCTGTAATTATTGTTCCCCCATATGTGGACGTTCCAGTACTAATAGATTACGTATGATTGTACACGCGGTACAAGGCGACTGTTCCGAGGTTGTTGACCGACGATCACTGCCGAGACATCGGGGACTGCAGACTGGACGTTTTCAACAGGTTTGTATCGGGCCACGCCCGAGCCACGGGTATGACTGCAGACGTCGTCGTCCTGGGATCGGGATACGCCGGTTCCGGTGTGATAAAGCGTCTCGAAGACGAGTTACGCGGGCAAGCGGACATCACGTGGATCTCGGACATCGATTACCACCTCGTGTTGCACGAGGCTCACCGGTGTATCAGTGACCCGTCCGTCCAGACGAAGATCACGATCCCGATCGGAGCGATCAAATCACCGAGCACGCGCTTCGTGGAGGGTCACGTCGAGACCGTCGACGTCGACGCCCGACACGTCGAGCTGGCCGACGGGCGGACGATCGACTACGACTATTTGCTCGTGGCGATCGGCAGCCAAACCGCCTTTTTCGGGCTCGACGGTCTCGAAAAACACGCGCACACGCTCGAAAATCTCGAGGACGCGCTCGGCATTCACGACGCGGTCCGGGACGCGGCACGAGAGGGGGACCACGGTGATCCCGCCCGAGTGGTCATCGGTGGCGCGGGACTCACGGGGATTCAGGTCGCTGGCGAGGTCGCGCGGTTCCGCGACGAGGTCGACGCCCCACTGGAAATCATGCTGGTCGAGGGACTCGACTCGATCCTCCCAAACAGCGACAGCGAACTGCAGGAAGCGCTGCGTCGTCGCCTGGAGAAGCGCGACGTCCGGATCCGGACCGGCGAGTTCATCGGCGCGGCCGACGAGGACACGATCACGGTCGGCGACGAACGGATCGACTACGACGTGCTCGTCTGGACCGGCGGCATCACCGGCCACGAGGAGATGGCACGCGTCGACCTCGAGAAAGATCACGATTCGAATCGCGTCACGGTCGAAACCACGTTCCAGACCGACGACGACCGCGTGTTCGCGATCGGCGACGCCGCACTCGTCGATCAACCCTCCGGCGAGCCAGTCCCGCCGAACGCTCAAGCCGCCTGGGAAGCCGCCGAGGTCGCCGGCGAGAACGTCGCTCGCGCCATCCGGGGACAGCCGTTGCGGACCTGGACCTACAACGACAAGGGGACGGCGGTCTCGATCGGCGAGGACGCGGTCGCTCACGACGTGATGAACGTCCCTGTCACGACGTTCGACGGTCTGCCCGCCCGCCTGCTGAAAAAGGCGATCGCCGTCCGGTGGATCGCCGACATCACGTCGCCGTGGCGCGCGATCGCCGCCTGGGGCGACATGTGACTGTCGCGTCCCAGGTCGTGAGACTTATTCCGCCCGGCGCGTAGGTGTGGATATGGATCTGCGGGTCATCGAGAAAGCGGAAAACACACTCTCTATCGAGATCGCGGGCGAGAATCACACGTTCATGAACGTCCTCAAGGGGGCACTACTCGAGACCGACGGCGTCGCCGCCGCGACCTACGACATGAACCCCGAACAGTCCGGTGGCCAGACCGATCCGGTCTTGACGATCAAGACCGAGGACGGCACCGACGCGCTCGACGCGCTGGAAGCGGGGACCGACCGCGTCATCGAGAAGGCGGACGCACTGACCGACGCCTACGAGTCGGCTGCCTGACAGGACGCGACAGTGACGAACACGCGGTCGTCGGGGCCCGCGTGGGCGTCGATTCCGACGCTCGTACTCGAATTTGACGGCTCACGCGCCGTGAACTCGAGCAGGAGTTCTCGCGCGACCGTTTCGGCTTCGGATTCGTCGGTCACCGCCATCGCAGTCGCTGCCTGCTGAACGGTCACTGGCCCGGTACACTGGGTGTCGAACTGCCGGAGTTGCGCTTCGGTGATCTCTTCGTCCTCGTCAGTGTATTCGTTTTTCACCAGTCGCTGATTGACGTACGTGGCCGTGGCATCGAGCCCACCAGACCGCTGGAGTCGGGGTGTTCGATCGACGTTCAACTCGGCGAAGACCGACGTCTCGACCTCGGTCATCGAGAGGTCGCCGACTGCGGTTTCGTTGCCGGGCACGTCTTCGACGGTCGGCGGTCCCTGTGGCGTCAACCCTGGAACGGTGACCACCCCGAGATAGCCGAGGACGCCGATCGCCACGAGCACGACGACGACCACCGCCCCTGCCAGCTCCTGTCTGCCGGCCAGTTCCAGATAACTCGCCGTCTCGCCGGTCTCGAACTCGTCGTACTCGAGCGGTTTCTTCTCGAATGACGTTCCCCCACAACGACTGCACGGCGGGTTGTTACGCTGGTGATGGCGGCCACACTCGCTACAGGCCCAGACGAACTGCTCGTGGTCGTCCTCGGCGGTCGCTTGCGGGACGACCGCCCGCTCGAACCGGTGGTGCCCACAGTTATCACACGGCGGATCGTTTCGCTCGTGTGGCTTCCCGCACTGCGGACACCGCCATTTCATAGCCGAACGGGCACGCCGCGCTCGTCGAGGTACTCTTTGGTCTCCTGGATCGAGTACTCGCCGAAGTGGAAGATCGACGCCGCCAGTCCGGCGTCGGCGTCGGCCTCGGTGAACACCTCGTACATGTC
>JBMCBU010000149.1:0-4251 GCA_048623335.1 Halapricum sp. | reverse complement strand
CGACACCGACGAGATCCGATCGGCCGTCGAGCCGTTCGCCGACAGCGAGTACCTCCTCAACGTCGGCATCGGCGGCTCGGCGCTGGGCGCTGCCACGCTTTCGTCCGCTCTCGACAGTGACGTCAAGGCCTACTACCTCGACAACGTCGATCCGGAGTGGGTCACCTCGATTCTGGCGACGGTCGACCTCTCGAAGACGGCCGTCAACGTCGTCTCCCGGTCCGGGACGACCGCCGAGACGCTCTCGAACTTCCTGGTCGTTCGGGAGGCGATGGACGATGCCGATGTCGACTGGACCGAGCGCACGTGGGTCACGACGGGCGAGGAGGGCAACCTTCGGGACCTGGCAAACAAACACGACCTCCCGTCGCTGAAGGTACCCGATGGCGTCCCCGGTCGCTTTTCGGTCCTGTCGACGGTCGGGCTCGCGGCAGCCGCGTTGCAGGGCCACGACATCGACGCGATCATCGAGGGCGCGGCCGCCGCCGCCGAGGACCTCGGGCCGTCGCTGTACGACTCGCCCGCCTACGCCTACGGTGCGGTCGCGTACGCCCTCGACATCCGTGGGGCGGGTATCAACGCGATGATGCCCTACGAAGAGAGCCTGGAAACCTTCGCCGAGTGGTACGCCCAGCTGTGGGCCGAGAGCCTGGGCAAGGACGGGCTGGGTCAGACGCCCGTCCGGGCGCTCGGCGCGACCGACCAGCACTCCCAGCTGCAACTGTACCGGGCCGGTCCTAACGACAAGATGGTCACGCTCGTCCGCGCGACCGACCGCGAGGACACGGCGATCCCCGAGACCGACCTCGAGGGACTGTCATACCTGGGTGGTTCGTCGCTGGGCGAGCTGATCGACGCGGAGTTCGAGGCGACCGAAGCCAGTCTCGCCGCCGCGGACCTGCCGAACGTCCGGATCGAGATCGACAGCGTCGACGAGTATGGCCTGGGCGAGTTGCTCTACAGCATGGAGGCCGCGACCGTCATGGCGGGCGAACTCTACGACGTCGACACGTTCGTCCAGCCGGCCGTCGAGTGGGGCAAGAAGGCCGCCCGCGGGCTGCTGGGTGGCGGCGACTTCGAGGAGGCCGACGCCGTCGCGGAGAAGACGACGCTGACGATCGAGTAGCGACGCGAGTGGGTCCGGACCAGCGATATTTTTGTACCCATCGGCCAAAATCTCGGGCGATGGATGGGTCCTCGCCAGCGATATCGACGCGTTCGCTGACCAAACAGTACGGCTCGACGACCGCAGTCGACAGCTTGAGCTTCGAAGTCCCGTCGGGAGTCGTCTACGGCTTTCTGGGACCGAACGGGGCCGGCAAGACGACGACGATGCGGATGCTCACGGGGCTGGTCGAGCCGACGAACGGCGACGGGTTCGTCGCCGGCACCCACTGCAGCGAGCGCCGTCACCTGGTCGATCAGATCGGGCTGCTACCCGAGACGCCACCACTGTACGACGAACTCACCGGTCGCGAGCAGTTGCAGTTCGCGGCCGATCTCCGGGATATCCCCTGGGAACGCGTTTCGGATCGCGCGCTTGATCTCGCCGAGAGCCTCGACCTCTCTGACGATCTCGACCGGCGGATCGACGGCTACTCGAAGGGGATGGCCCAGAAGGCGGCGTTCATCCAGGCCGTCCAGCACGACCCCGAGGTGGTCTTTCTCGACGAGCCGACCTCCGGGCTCGACCCGCGGGCGGCACGCACCCTCAGAGAGCTGATCGTCGAGCTGGCCGACGACGGGACGACGGTCTTCCTCTCGACGCACATCCTGCCGGTCGTCGAGGAAATCGCCGACCGGGTAGGCGTGCTCTATGACGGACAGTTGGTCTCGGAGGGATCGCCCGCCGAGCTCGTCGACGAGACGGGCGGTGACGGCGATGCCGACCTGGAAGAAGCGTTCCTCGAACTGACCGACGATCCGACAGCGGCCTGGTGAACGGCATGGCACACGTCAACGTCGACCTGCGGAACGGTTGGACGCTCGCCCGGACGGAGCTGCGCGCGCGGTTCAGGCAACTTCGCTCGAACAGGCGACGCTTGCTCGCGGTCGTCCTCGGGTTTGGCTGGCTCGGGCTGTTTCTGTCGGTGAGCTTCCTGCCCGGCGCGATCGCGTTCGGCAGCGAGTTCGGGAGTGAGGTCCCGATCGGGACGGCCGGCATGGCTTTATCGGCCGTGACGATCACTATCGCGTACCTCGGTGCTGCGAACGGATTCGCCCGAACCCAGATCGGAAGCGTCGAGCCGCTGGCCCGGACTTCGATCCCACCCAGAGCCGTCTCGATCGGACGAATTGTCGCACAGACAGTGCAGTCGGCTTGGTTCGTCGTCCCCATCGGTGTTGTCTTGCTTGCGGGGGTCGCGATCGGCGGCGGCCCGATCGTCGCCGGGCTTGTGCTCGTCGCTGCCCTGCCACTCATCGCAGTCGGACTGGTCGTTGGAAGGGTGATCGGAGGGATCGCCAGATACCTCAACGAGCGCTTGCAGGTGTCGCTGTGGGTGAAGGCGGTCGTTCTCGTCGGGCTGATGGGGGTGATTTTCCTCGGGGTGCAGGCCCTGCTGGATTCGAGATACGAGACTGGTATCCAGTTTGCCACAGGACCGATACTCCCGGCAGCGCCCTTGCAGTCCTACGCGGCCGTCTTCTTCGCTCCGTTCGGCACAACACCGGGGCCACTGGGCGTCGGCGTCATCGGAGTTGTTCTCGTGATGATCCCCGTTGGTATGCTCGGCATGCTCCGACTCGAGACGTACTTGCTGGTCACCGATGTCGGCAGCGACGGCTCGACAGCCAGACAGGTCGAAGCGAGCGACGGCACTCCCCACCTGTTCGAAGTGACGCCATCGACACGTATCGGCTGGCGATATCTCGTCCGGACGCGGCGCGATCCGCGGATGCTCGCCCATCTCACGCCGATCCTGTTCGGCGTGTTCGGGGTGGCCGGGTCGGCGATCCAGGATCCAGGTATCCTGCTGTCTATCGGCCCCGGCGCGGCGGTCGTCGTCGGTGCGATCCTCGCGGGCAGCGCATACTGTCTGAACCCCCTGGGTGACGACCGCGACCAGCTCCCGCTTTTGTTCACGAGCACGGACTCGATCGGCGTCGTGCTTCGCGGCCGGATGCTCGCCGGGGCTGTCCTCGGGTTGCTCGTCGGAATCGGTCTCGGCGTCCCGCTGGCTGCTGTCGAATACGGGCCGGGTTACATCCTCGGACAGTCGTTACTCGCGGTCGTGTTGACCGTGGCGAGTGTCGGCGTGGCCGTTGGACTCGGCGCAATCGCCCCGAAGTTCGAGCGCCGCGAGTACATGAACGTCGAACGTGCCCACCCCTCCCAGTGGGCGCTGTTTGGCTTCGCCCTCGGCGAGGTACTCGTCGCCGCCATCGGGTTCCTGTTGCTCGGCGTGACGCTGTCGGGTGAACACCCACTTCCCGCCGTGTTCGGCTGGTTGCTGTACGTGCTTGTTCTCGGTCTCGTGTCCTGGGGTGGCTATCGCTACGCAGTCGGACGGTTCGATTCGTTCACGATGGACGACATCTGACAGCCACTGCAGGAAGTCGGGGCGTTCGCTTCGATCCTGGTCGGGATTAGCGTCGTCGATCGGAGCGATATCGCCTCCGATCGGGGGTGGCTCTCGATTCGCCTCTATGGATTTGTACGCTCATCCCTACGAAAGCGGCCAGAATTCGTGCCTGTTCACTCCTCGCGAGCACCGACGACGTCACGGTACAGGACTGCACGTTCGGCGTCGAGCGTGACGACGGTTCCGTCCTCGATCTCCTCGGGGATCCCGGCGTCGCCGATCATCGGGATATCGAGTTCCCGTGCCAGGACGGCAGTGTGGCTACTGGCGCCGTCGCCTTCGCTGCTGACAATCCCGCGGATGTGACCACCATCTCCGGTCAGTTCTCCATCGTACGACTCCGAGACGGCGGCGATCGCGCCCTCCGGAACGGTCGAGAGGTCACCGTCCTCCACGCGGTGGAGTTCGCCCGTGACCAAACCGCTGACGATGGCGGTCCCGGAAACGATGGTTTCGGCGGCGACGTGGATCTTGAGCATGTTCGAGGTCCCGATTCCGTCGAGCTCGGTCATCATCCCCGAGACGACGACCAGCGTGTCACCGCTCCGGGCGATCCCGGTCTCGAGTGCTGACTGCACGGAGTTCTGGATGATCGCGTCCGCGCCCTCGGTAGTGTATGGGGTTGCGGTGGGGTGGATGCCCCAGGAGAGGGCGAGGCGGCGTCGGA
>JBMCBU010000148.1:0-4327 GCA_048623335.1 Halapricum sp. | reverse complement strand
AGGAGTGTATCAACTTAATGGTTTGTATCCCTGTGTGTCGGCTTCATCCCCGAGGTCAAGCCTCGGGGTATTCGCCTTGTCCGCTGATAAAAAGCAATCATCACCGGACGATTCATGACCTCCTCCGAGAGTGTATATTCCTGTACTGAGTCTCCTTCGGTCCCTTGCAAAGTAACGTCATCAACAACCTCTCCGATTTCCATCATATGCCGGATAAGGACCTGTCCCATGTAAGCGTACCGCAAAAGTTAAATTATTTTATATTACTGCGCCCATTCGACCATCTTCGCGTAGGTGTCGTCCGTCGAGAGCGCGTCGGCGTCGCCGACCAGGACCAGCGACCGCTTCGCACGCGAGAGCGCGACGTTGATCCGTCGGTAGTCCTCGAAGATCGGGCCGTCGAGTTCGCCCGTGGCGACGAACGAGACGACGATCACCTCCTTGCTCGATCCCTGGAACCGATCGACGGTGTCGACCGTGACGTCGTCATCCAGTCGCTGGCCGATCTCGGCGACCTGCGCTCGGTACGGCGCGATCACGCCGATGTCATCTCGGGAGACACCCGCCGACACGAACTGTTCGACGATCTCCGCGACCGCGTCGGCTTCTTCGGGATTGGTGTTGCCGCGGGCGTGACCGGCCGGATCGACGAACGCGACGCGCTCTCGCAGGTGGGCCGGCAGTCGGGGCGACTCGACGCCCTCGAGGTCGTCGATGTGTCGGGCCGCGACCTCGCCGGTCGCGGGCCGCAACTGGCCGTCGTAGAACGCCTGCGAGGGGAACGCCTGGATACGCTGGGCCATCCTGTATTGCCGGTCGAGTAGCACGCCTGCCTCGGGGTGAGCCTCGATGAGCCGTTCGAACAGCGACTCCTGAAGCTCGTTTTCGGCCCGCACGACCGGCGGCAACTGCTGGTGATCGCCGATCAGGACGAACCGCTCGGCGAGATTCGTCGCCGCGAGCGTCCCCGGCTCGGTGAGCTGACCGGCCTCGTCGACGACTGCGACGTCGAAGTCCTGCCCGCGGACGATGCGCGAGCCACAGGAAGCCGTCGTCGCCGCCACGACCGGCGCGTCTTCGAGTCTGCTCGCAAGCTCGTCCGGCTCGCCGGCCCGTTCGAGCCGGTACTGTTGCATGTCCTTTCGGACGCCGCTCTCGGTCCCGATACGGACGAGGTCGGTGAATCCCTGTTCGAGCAGCGCCTCCATCGCGTTGTCGACAGCCCGGTTGGTAAACGCCGACAGCAGCACGCGCTCGCCCCGATCGACGAGCTCACGGACGATCCTCGCTAGCGTATAGGTCTTGCCCGTGCCCGGCGGACCGTGCACCAGCGCGAAGTCCTCGGCGCCGACCGATCGCCGCACGGCCTCGTCCTGGGCCGGGTTGTTGTCGATGAACGTCTCCTCCGGGCGGTCGAACTCGGGATCGCGACGGCCGAAGAGCACGTCCTTTTTCGGCTGTGGTTGTTTGAGCACGGCGTCGTGCAGCGCGGTCAACAGCCGGTCGGTCGACAGCTCCGAGGGGTAGATGTCCAGCCGCCGAAGCTCGACCGGTTCGTCCGCCGTGACGACGATCTCCTGGCCGCTCGCCGCGTCCCCGTCCGCTCCGACCGGCCCGCCGAGTCGCTCGACGCGCGCGAGTTCGGCGTCTCCCCGGATCGGGTGCCCGTCGCTGGCCAGGACGACGTCGCCCTCCCGGATCTTCGAGGTCGCCCCTGTCCCCGCCGCCCGAAGCTCCCAGCGCCCGCCGTCGATCTCGCGGGCTCCGAGCGGTTCGAGATCGACCAGCGCCCGGTCGTCGTCGGCCCGTTCGGCCGCACTCTGCTCCCAGAGCTTCGCGTACTCCCGGTGGACCTCCCGTCGCTCTTCCTCGATCGCGCGGTAGAACCGATCGAAGTACTCCCGCTCGGCCTCGGGGACCGGACTGGCGACCTGCCCGGCCTTCGACTCCTGGTCGAGTCGCCCGGCGACAGCCATGCAGGTGTCCTGTTCGAAACAGTACTCGCATTTGGCGTCTGCCTCGTATCCCGTCGGAACCTCCGTTCGATGCTCCATCGCCGCGATCGCGTTTCGCGCCCGGAGAACGAACTCCAGGAGTCCGGGTCCGATCGAGAACTCCTTTGCCGGCGAGAGGTCACCGCTCTCTTCGTTGCGCTCGACGGCGGCGTTTTTGGTGTACAGCAACGTGCCGGTGTCGGGCGCGGCCGCCAGGGCGGACGGGGCGTCCGGCCCGCCCCCGTCGTTCGCCGTGGCTCCGCCGTCACCCATCATCTCCGCGGCCGCAGTCCGTTCGGCCGCCCGTTCGCCGAGTATCAGCGCGTAGGCGGCGGCCTGGATCTTGTCCTGAAAGCGCGGTTCCCGACGGGTGTTCTTGCCGGTCTTGAGTTCGACCGGCATCCCCCGACGGACGGCGTCGGCTCGCCCCTTGATCCCGTAGCGTTCGCTGATCAGTGTCAGCTCCGACCGCCACTCGCTCTCTGCCGGACCGAACTCCCGCTTCGAGCTGTCAGCGCCCGCCGTCGCTCCGTCGAGCGTCCCCTGTGCGAGCCACCCCTCGATGGCACTGGCGTGATCGCGGACGTCTTCTGTAACGTGTTCTCTGTCTCTGCCGAGCAACCCGAGTTCCAGCCCGGCGGCCTCGACCTGCTCGTCGACCGCCGTATCGAGGTCGCGCCCGCGGAGCAGGTCGCCGAATACCTCGTGGACGATCGTCCCCTTGACCACTGGGTACGCGAGCGGTAGCCCGTCGATCTTGTTGAGATAGTACATCCGGGGGCACTGCACCCACGCGCGGATGTCGGTCACGTCGACGATACAATCCGGTTCGACGACGACCGTCGTGTCGCTGCCGGTGGTGTACTGCGTTTCCCCCTGGTAGGTCCGCTTCTCGGCGTCGTAGACGGCCAGTTCCATTCCAGGCTCCAGTTGCTCGGCGTTCTCGACCCAGTCGCCCCACAGCGTCACCGTCGTCGGTTCGCCGCGGCCCCGGTCCGGGCGGAGCTGCACCTCACAGAGCTCGCGCTCGCCGTACTGCGTGCTGACGGTCTTCGGCCCGTCGGTCCCGACGACGACGCCGCGAACGTTCACGGATCCAGTCAGGGCCGGGTCGGGAAAAACGCTGTCGGTAGTCCACCTCGTCCAGACGTCACGACGGAGGCCTTAGACGTCTCCGGTCGAGGCGTTTGCCAGGCGGACGGTCGTCAACTCGGCGTATCGATTGTCGTTCGGGCAGACGCCGGGCTGGTCGGGGTCCGATCCGTACCACTCAACGGTAATGCGGTCCCGCTCGGAGAGGGCGAATCCGATTTCGCTTGGTGGGATCGTGACCGAGTCTCCACGCGAGAGCGTCCCGTCGCTGACCCACTCGCGGCTGGCCGTCTCCGGGCTGTCGGCGTTTCGAACAGCAAGGACGATCCGGTCAGTTTCCGGGCCGCCGAGTGTCCCGTTTCCGACGTACGTCGCCGTAACCGCCGACCCGTTCGTGGAGATGTCGAACTCCGCGGTCGGCGCCTCGACCGTCGCGGTCCCGCCACACGGTGCGCCGGGGACGACGAACAGTCCCGCGTACACGAGCGCGACGAACCCGACCAGCAGCGCGACCGGTCCGAAGACGACGACTACCCAGCGCCATCCCGTGATCTCCGGCATGGACGTCAGTTCGCCAGCGAAGGCAAAGAGCGCGCCGGTTCCGATCGATATGTCCTTTCTTCGCCGGGAACGTCGATCGATATGTTCTTTCTTCGCCGAAAACTAACGATCACGCATGCGCGTTCGCGACTGGCAGGACATCCTCGCAGACGTCGTCGAGAACGACAGCGACCCCGACCAGTGGCGAGCGGTCGGCGGTGACCGCCGTTCCGGCATCGGCGAAGACCTCTATCTCGCCCACCCGACGACCGGTGTCTATCACCTCAAGACCTACGCGAAAAATCCTTACGAGGTCGAGGGCGTCGGCACGAAGGTCGCCCGCCGGATCGACGACGAGATCGAACCGATGTTCCCCGAAGAGGGGACCGGGCTGTTCGGGGTCCAGCAACCGATCGAGGACGAAAGCGAAGCACAGCGCAAGGCGCGTCATCTCGAGACCGTTCTGGAGACACATGCCGACGCCCCGACGACGCCCGAAGCGCTGTTCGAGGACATCATGGATACCCTCGACAGTCCAGCGTACGGCCCGATGGAATTCGATTCGTACGACCGGCCGGACCCGCTGAGCGATCTCACCGACACCTTCGAAGAGGCCGAACGGTTGCTCGACGCCGAACTCGACGACCTGATCGACGAGGACGTGACGCGCGGCTTCCGGTGAATCCGATCCGTGATTGCTG
>JBMCBU010000147.1:0-4442 GCA_048623335.1 Halapricum sp. | reverse complement strand
GTTTTTGGGGATACTTTATCTCCTCTGAGAGCGATATTAGCGTATGGATCACAGAGTTAGTCGGCGTGCGGTCCTTGCCGGATCGCTGGTGGCGTTGAGCGGGTGTTCGTATCTCGGCAACGATACTGACGACGGGAATGGTGACACTACCCCGACTCCGGCCCCGGACAGCGTGCAAGTCGGTGGTGACGGATCGTTCTCCTCGATCCCGTCGGCGATCGAGGCAGTCGCAGCGGGTGGGCGCGTCGAGATCGCGGCGGGTCGCTATCGCGAATCGATCACCGTCAACAAGCCTGATCTGACGATCGTCGGGGCGGGCGACGTGATCGTCTCACCCGGCGAAACGGTCAGTACCGCAGGGATCGACATCGCGGAGTCGGCGACCGGGGTGACGATCGATGGCGTCACTGTCACCGGGTTCACCGGCTCGCGCGGGACGATCAGCGTTCGTGGCGACGACGCGACGATCCGGAATACTGTCGTTACCGACGGCTTCCTCGGAATCCGGACGGACGCGAGCACCGTCACGATCGAGGCGACCGAAGTCAGCGACTGCAACACCGGCGGCATCCTCGTCCGCAACGGCGAGCGTGCGACGCTCACGGACGTGACAGTCGAGTCGAACGGGGGGCCGGGTATCGACGTCGACCGGACACCGACCGTCGAGATCGACGGGACAGTCGTCCGGAATAACGCTTCCAGAGGTATCGATCTCGACCGGATCGACATGGCGACGATACGCAACAGCACGGCCACCGGCAACGAGAGCTACGGCATCGACGTCGAACAGTGTGGATCGGTGGTCCTCGAAGCAGTCCTCGCCGACGAGAACGTCAACGGAATCGATCTCGAAGCGAACGACTCCGCCGAGATCACCAACACCATCGCCCGGGACAACCTATTTCACGGGATCGCCGTCGACCGAGTCGAGACAGTGACGATCAACCGGACGACGACGGACGACAACGGTGCTGCCGGGATCGATTGCATGCGGGCTCCGGACGTGACGCTCTCGGGCGTGGCAAGTACGGCTAACGCGACCACCGGTGTGCGCCTCGCGCGCTTCGACGAGGCGAGCGTCTCGTCGTCACAGATCGCCGATAACGGTGGCGTCGGTCTGCTTCTCGCCGATTCCCGCGTCGACAGCTCGGAGTCGTTTACCGTCTCGGAGACGGTCCTCACGAACAACGCGATCGGGCTTGACCTTCAGCTGCTGGTCAGCGCCGACGGGAACACGGTCGAGTCCTGCCACATCGCGAGCAACGAGACCTACGGCATCCACAACGGCAACCGGTCGCAGACGCTACTGGCGACGGAGACCTGGTGGGGGACCGAGGACGGGCCGGGAACCGATCCAGCGATCGGTCAGCTCGCCGATCCGGAGACGGGTACGGCGGCCGACGGAAGCGGGAACTGGCTCTCGCAGGGCACCACCGCCGGCGTGGCGAACGTCCGATTCGATCCGATTGCCACCTCGCCGCCCCCGGAGCCGACTGCGGGTGCCGAAACGGCTTGATCGGGACCGCCGTCAGTCTGTTCTGGATCAGTCGCCGGCCGCCGTCTCCGGCAGGTTGTACGTGACGCCGGTCAGCGCTGCGGAAACCTCCCACAGTCGCCCGGCGGTCTCGCGGTCGTACGAGCGGTCGCTGGAACGCTGCACCGCTGGCGCACCTCGCATGTTCAGGAAACCGCCGGGACCGACGTAGCTCCCGCCCTCGACGGCTCGGGCAACGGCGGCATAGAGCATCGGGAGCGCGCCGTCGCGGGCCGACTGCGCGAAGACGGCATTGGCGAGTTTCATCGCCGCGTACACGAGCTTCGATCCGGACGCGCGGCCGGTCCGGGCCTGCAGGTTCGTATCCGCGTAGCCGGGGTGGACCGCGACGCTCGTGATGTCGTCGATACCGGCCGCGTCGAGCCGTCGCTGCAGTTCGTAGGCGAAGAGGACGTTCGCGAGCTTGCTCTGGCCGTAGGCGTCCCACTTGTCGTAGTTGCGCTCTCCCTGGAGATCATCGAAGTCGATCCTGCCGCGTTCGTGCATCCCACTTGACTGTGTGACCACGCGCGCCTCACCGTCGCTTTCCCGCAGGAGACCGAACAGGTGTCCCGTCAGCGCGAAGTGCCCGAGGTGGTTGACACCCAACTGCGCCTCGAAGCCGTCCGCTGTCTCGCGTCGTGGGAGCGCCATCACGCCCGCGTTGTTGCAGAGGACGTCGATCGAGTCGTACGCCTCGCGAACGCCCTCGGCGAACTCCCGGACCGACTGGAGGTCTCCCAGGTCACACTCGCGGACGTCGAGGCGGCCGTCCGGATCCGTCGCTTCGATCTCCCGCCTGGCGTCGTTCCCCCGTTCGGTGCTGCGACAGGCCATCACGACGGTCGCCCCACGTCGGGCGAACACCCGTGTCGCCTCGAAGCCGAGTCCGCTGTTCGCGCCCGTGACGACGATCGTATCTCCATCGAGCCGCGGCACGTCCTCGACAGACCAGTTGCTCATACGAGCCTGAACGGGCCGGAACACAAAAACGGCCGCGACGCGAAGCGCGATCGATGTCAGGTCCGGTCCCGATCACCGTGTATCGCCGTCGTCCATGCGAACTCTGTGAGGAGGCTATCGACGTGATCGAGTCAGTCGCCGACGAGGCCGAGCTCCCGGTCGAAATCGAGACCGTCGACGTGGACAGCGATCCGACGCTGCGTGACCGCTACGGCGACCGCGTGCCGGTCGTCGCTATTGCTGGTCGCGAGCGGTTCGAACTGTTCGTCGACGAGACGGAACTGCTCGGCGCGCTGAGAGACGCACGCTAGAGGACTTCTCGCTGGCAGGTCCCACAGAGGTGCTGTTCTTTGACGTCGACCTCGCGGACGGTCGGAGAGAAGCTCATGACACAGCGCTTGTTGTCACAGTGTTCGAGCCCGAGTGTGTGGCCGATCTCGTGAACGACCTCCTTGCGGACGCGCTCGGCGAAGACCTCTCCCGAGGAGCGGTTCGTGAGCCCCCCATCCGAGGAGGTCTGCAGGCGATACGTCGAGATGACCGACCCGTTCCCGTCGAGATATGCCAGCCCAAAGACGTAGTTGCGTCGTCGGTAGAACAGGTCTTTGTCCGTGATGGCGATGTTTTTCTGGCCCTCACCGATCTGGCTTGCGAGTTCGATGAACTCCTCGGCCCGGTACTGCTCGCGGCTGGAGTCGTAGGCACCCGTCGGGATCGGTTGGGTATCGTGGACGGTCACGTCACAGTCGTAGACAGAACGCAGTCCGGCCGACGCCTCGCGCTTGACGGAGGCGGACACGTCGCCGACCGGCACGATGTCGACGTGCATACCTACCGGTATGGGAGACAGGAAAGTGAATGTTGCCCTGCGTGTCGGTCCTGATCTGCCGGCTCCGAACTCGCCAGCCTTGCGTCCACAGCAACCCCTATGAGGGTGGATCCCAAGTGGATAGATATGTACGCAGACACGCTCGTGCTCGACGTCGATGGCGTCCTGGTGGATGTCGCCGGATCCTACCGCCGCGCCATCGTCGAAAGCGTCGAACGAGTCTACGGGGAGACGATCGCCCAGCCCGCGATCCAGCAGTTCAAGGACGCCGGCGGGTTCAACAACGACTGGGAGCTGACCGACGCCGTCGCGCTGTACGTCCTGGCCGGCCGCGAGGGCTTCCCGTTGAGCATCGAGACGTTCACCGACCGGATCGCCGCCTCTGGTGGCGGACTCGCCGCGGCCCGCTCGGTCGTCGACGACGCACTGGACCCGGCCGAGCGCGAGCGTGTCCTCGGCACCTGGGATCGCAATCGACTGCGCGACGTCTTTCAGCAACTGTACCTCGGGGCTGACCTCTACCGGGAGATCGAAGGCGGCTCGCCGCAACTCCACACGACGGGATACATCCACGACGAACCGGTCCTGCTGGATCCGGACGTGCGCGAGGTGCTGACCGATCGATTCGACATCGCGATTCTGACTGGCCGCCCCGCCCCGGAGGCGGACATCGCGCTCGCACGGGTCGGGCTCGACGTGCCCGACGAACACCGGTTCACGATGGACGACTGGGACGCGGGCAAGCCCGATCCGTCTGCGCTGATGATGCTCGCGGAGCGGCTCGACGGCACCGATGTCGCCTTCGCCGGCGACACTCTCGATGACATCCAGACGGCCGAGAACGCCGGCCGCGCGGACCCGGACCGTGCCTATCACGGGATCGGCGTGCTGACCGGCGGGCTCTCCGGCGAGGCGGGCCGCGAGAAGTTCGAACGTGCCGGCGCGAGCGCGGTCGTCGAGTCGGTCAACGACCTGCCCGAGTTGTTGGAGTCGGTCGAGCGGCCGCCGGCGAACTGATCGCGGAACGCTTAACCACCTCTCGGCGAAGGTACGGGTATGCGAATCGCGATACTCGGCGGCACGGGAGACATCGGCGAGGGACTGGCGCTGCGGTGG
>JBMCBU010000146.1:0-4487 GCA_048623335.1 Halapricum sp. | reverse complement strand
CGGCGTCCTCGGGGTTGAGATAGAGGTAGTTCCCGCGGTAGTCCTCCTCGCTGAGCTGGTTTCGTTTCGCGAACTGGTCCCGCAGGCGTTCGTGGGGCTGGTTGCTCCCGTGGGAGAAAAACACCGAGCGAACGTCGGTGAACTCAAGCGGGTACTCCTCGGTGGTCTCGTCTCCGTAGGTTCCCGGCGGGATCCACTCGGGAGCCGTGTCCATGCCAGCCTCCTCGGCAGCCTTCGCGAACGAGTCGACCTGATCGAGGTCGAACCGGAAGGTGAAGTCGTCGTCGTTTTTCCACTGCTCGTAGTCGTACTCCTCGACGAGTTCGTAGTTCGTCTCGCCGCTGTCTAATTCTTCGAGAGTCAGATCCAGCGTCGAGAGCTGGTCGTCGATGAACTCCTCGTGGGAGTCCCACTGCTCGAAGATCGTCCAGTCGTCGTTGTCCGTCTGCTCGGCCATCGCGCCCGCGATGCCGGTCAGGATGTCGAAGTCCGGTTTGGTGTTCCACTGGGGCTCGACGGCGGCCTTCGAGCCGGTGATCCACTTGTGATTGGGGTAGGCGCTCCAGTTGCCGGTGCCGAGCGTGTCTTTCTCCAGCTGGGTCGCCTCCGGCAGGACGATGTCCGCCCGCCGGGAGACGCCGTTCCAGTAGGCGTCGATCGAGATGACCAGATCCATCGCCTCGATGGTCTCGATCCACGCCTCGGTGTTGCCGTCTTTCAGCGGGTCGTCGTGGTGACAGACGATCCCGTTGATGTGACCGTTCTCGACCATCTCGGGCACCAGGTTGTGCGCGATACCCTCGATGTGGCGGACCGGGTAGTCGCTGTACTCGTCGTGTCTTTTGAGTGCCGGGTCCTTGGACTCGGCACGGTTCGTGTAGTCCTGCTCACAGACCTCGCCGAACCCCGCCGTTGCGGGATACTTCCACAGGCGAAGACCCCCGGGGCGGTCGATGTTGCCGACCAGGCCGTTGAGCGCGGTGATGTTCTGGGTCGCCTTCCAGCCGTTGCCGGCCTGTGCGGTCCCCGTCCAGACGGAGATGCCCGCCTGCGGGGCTGCCTCGGCGAACCCGCGTGCGACCTCACGGATCTGCTCGGCGTTCAGGCCCGTGATCTCGGCCGCATCCTCGGGGGGCATGTCCATGGCGGCCTCCCTGTACGCGTCAAAGCCGTAGGTGTGGTTCTCGACGAAATCGGCGTCGTACAGGTCCTCCTCGATAATGACGTTGGCCATCGCGAGCGCCAGCGCGCCGTCCGTCCGGGGCTCAATCGGCATCCAGACGTCGGACTTCTGGGCGGTGATCGTGTGCTGCGGGTCGATCGTGACCAGCGTCGCGCCGTTTTCCTCGATCGCTTCGAGGACGCCCTTGGCCTCGAACTGCCCGGCAAAGGAGTTCAGGATGTTCCGTCCCCAGGCGATGATGTACTCGGAGTTCTGGTAGTCCGGAACCCGGTTGTTCGAACCGACACCCATCATCTCGCCGGTGACGAAGGTGGGGCCAGCACAGACGTGGATCCCGCGGGACAGTCGCTCGGGCGACCCATAGAGGTCCCGCCAGACCGTCCGGAAGATCGACGTCTCCGCCCAGCTCGTGGCGTCGAGAAACGTCTCCGCGCCGTTCTCCTCGTCGAACTCGACGAGCCGTTCGGCAGTGTACTGGAACGCCTCGTCCCAGCTCACCTTCTGTAGGTCTCCGTTCTCGTCCCGGATGTGCGGCTCTTTGATCCGCTTTGGATCGTGAGTCTTGTCGAGCTGGGCCAATCCCTTCGGACAGAGCGTCCCCTCGGTGTCCGGCCCGGCACTCCCCCGCGGGTGGCCGTCGACACCAGTGAGGTTGACTACGGTGTCGTCCCGGACGTAGGCTTTCTGTCCGCAGTTGTGGCTGCACATCCAGCAGTTGCCGAAGGCCGTCGACAGCTCTCCGGACGACGCATTGTCTGCCCCGTTCACGGAGAGACACCCGCCGAGGGCCGCTGCCCCAGCGGCCGCACCGGCCGTCTTCAACAGGTTCCGGCGAGTGAGTGTCCGGCCGCGTTCACTCATCGGCGTCACCTCGCGAGACACCGATCGCTCGCTCGCTCGATCGCTCGTCGTCTCCTTCGAATACTGCTGTAGATGTCTGCGCCTTCACGTTCATGACTCTCCCATACCTACCAAGACGGTTCAGATCAGCAAAGCTCACACTCGGTATCAATTAAGGTTTTATATACCCTGGGCTGGAAGTCTCGGGCGGGGTAGTATTGTTCCATACAGCCAATAATAGACAATAGCGATTTGTACCAGGCGACACAAGTTACGGGCGTGATGCAACATGACTGCTGAATCGTCTAATTCACTCGAAGCACTGGTACGCGTCGCGGAAGGGGACGAGACACTCACGAAAGAGGAGTTCGAGCGGGTCGTCGAGACGATGGAGACGCGCAAGAAGTACAGCGTCGAGTCGTACAACATGCTCTGCACGTCGGCGAACGTGGTCGTCGTCTGTGACATGGACGACGAAGAGTTCGTCCAGATAGAGATCCCGAGGGATGCAACGGCCGAAGACGACGTCATCGTGACCCGCGAGGCGTGATCGCCGTCGGCCTCGTCGTCGCTGCGCGCGCGACGACCCTCGGTCCGGGACGTTCCGGCGCGGGACGTCGGACGGTTCCCTTCCGGAGCGCTCTCATGGCGATTATTGTACCGATTTACCGGACGGCCGCCCGCCATCGAGCGGCCGATCCGGAACGGACGCACAATGATCACTATCAGTAATCGCGTCCGGACAGAGTGATTCGAACTCGTCGAGCCGCGCGCGGATGGTGTCGGGCGTGACATCGGCCGCCGCCGCGACTTCGGTCTGTTTGAGCGCCATCCGACAGTCCTCCAGCAGCGAGACGGTGTACAGCGCACCGGCGGCGACGCCTTTCGGATCGCGCCCGCTGTGGAGGTTCTGTTCGACGACCGCATCGAGCAGTCGTCGGGCCCGCCGGACCGTCCGTTCGTCCAGTTCGAGCACTGACTGCAATCGTGGGAGATATGCCGTTGCAGGGAGCGGAGCGACGGGAACCCCCAGCTCGCGCTGGAGGAACCGGACGTCACGCACGACGCCGTTGTTCGGGCAGCGACTCGCATCCGCGACCTCGGTGAGCGTCCGCACGACGCCCGCTTGTCGCGAGCCGAGATAGACGGTTGCCCCGGCGATGCACTCGTAAGCACGTCCGTACAGGAGGTGCTCCGCGAGTGCGCGCCTGAACAGCACGCTCGCGTTCGCACGGACGCTACCAGTGGCTTCGAGGACCGCACACACGCGAGCGACTTCGGCAAGTCCCGGCTGCAAGGTCTGCTTGTTCGCTGCTCGAGCCGCCCGCCGATGCTGTGTTCGCAGCCTGTGCATGCGTCGCTGTGTCCGCTCTGAGAGGCAGTTCCCCCGCGCGTCACGTCGGTGTCCCAGCCGCGAATCGAGACGCCGGTTCGGACGTGTCGGGCTCAGCGGGACTCCGGTCGCACGGCCACCGTCACGCGCCTGCGGGCGGTTCCGCCGCGGACGACGATCCAGCGGTGACGCGTCGATGACGAGCCCACAGTCCCGACACGCGATCTCCGATCCGGTGACGATTCGACCACCGCATTCCGGGCAGGTGTCGATACCACCGTCGTCTACCGATCTCTGTCGTCGATACATGTGCACGACGGTCGTCACGATCGGCCGCGACAGGAATACGGGACGATCGTTCCCCTCACCCAGGACGACCCCCGCACGGCCACCCCGTGACGACCGTTCACTCGATGATAGACGGATGAAATAGGTTAAAATTTCTGGATCTATTCGGATTTGTAACGGCGTGTCAGATCGTTGGAGAACGGAAACAGTCTCCAACGGCCCGAGTGGGTCTTCGGCACTCTTTTGCGGGCTCCTCGCGGAGCCACAGCCATGACAGATCGGTCGACACTCCAGGCCGTCTCGCCGCTGGACGGCCGTTACGCCCGGTACACCGAGCCGCTGGTGCCATACGCCAGCGAGCAGGCGCTCGTTCGCGCTCGCGTCGAAGTCGAAGTCGAGTATCTCGTCGCGCTCGCGGATCTCGAGGCGACACCGCTCGTGATCGACGACGACCAGCGCGCACAGTTGCGGGCGCTCTACGAGGAGTTCGACGAAGCAGACGCGGAGGTCGTCAAACGGCTGGAGACGACGGGCTACGGGGAATACTCGGCGACGAACCACGACGTCAAGGCCGTCGAGTACTTCATCCGCGAGGGGTTGCCCGAGGGGCTGGCGATCGAACAGTGGATCCACTTCGGGCTGACCAGCGAGGACGTCAACAACCTCGCGTATCGGCTCCTGCTCAAGCCCGCCGTCGAGGAGGTCCTGTTGCCCGAGTTGCGTGCCGTCCGGGACGCGCTGGTCGACCTCGCGCGGGCGAACCGGTCGGTGCCGATGCTCGCCCGGACACACGGCCAGCCCGCGACGCCGACGACCTTCGGCAAGGAGATGGCCGTCTACGCC
>JBMCBU010000145.1:0-4494 GCA_048623335.1 Halapricum sp. | reverse complement strand
GGCAGCTCTCCTGCCTCGATCCAGGGATCGAGCAGCCGCCAGCTGGCACCGTCCAGTCCCAGCACGAACGTTCGGGTCATAGCGGCTCTTTCGAGCAAGCAGTCATATGCTCTTTCATAGCGCGACGGCACAGCAACCCACGGTGCGAGTCGCTACGAGTCCGGGAGACGCGAGAAGAGATCCACCCTGGCGGCGGGAACCCAGCCGATCAGTGCCGGCAGATAGACGCCGAACGATCGGTCCAGCAGCACGGCGATGCCTGCGACCTCGGGTGCGACGCCGAAGGCGACGAACACGAGCGTGGCCGACGCTTCAGAGATACCGATCCCACCCGGCGTGATCGGCAGGACCGTGACGCTGTAGGCCATCACGAGGACGACCGGCACCAGGGCTGCAGGCGTAAACCCCTCCCCTAGCGCGTTGAGCAGGAGCCACATGCGCAATCCAGGAATGAGAACCAGCGTGCTCGACCAGCCAAGCACGTAGGTGGAGACGACCCTCGAGTTCGAGGAGAGCGCGCGGAACGTGGCCGCCGAGTCGGCCGTAAACGTCGGGAGTGACGTCACCAGCGACGCGACGCGCTCCCCGATTCGCGGAACGTCCGCCGCGACGCCTTCGAGCCTGGCGATCAGGCGTCCGGCGACGTTCAGATGGCGGCCGGCAAGCAGAACGAGGACGCCGACCCCGAGATACAGGGCCGTCGAGAGCGCGATGACGACCGCGAGTCCCCCCTGGAGACGCGTAGCGAACAGAGCGATCCCGGCCAGCGAGACGACGCCGTACAGCGTGGCATACAGGCCGGTGTTCAGGCCGCCAACGGCGACCGCGTCGGTCCAATCGACGCCCGTGTAGTGACGGACGACGAGCGGGGCGACCGAATGACCCGACGCCTTCGACGGGAGCACGTGATTGACAAACTTGATCACCAGATCGACTCGCGCGCTCGTTTCGAACGAGATCCCGTCGAGACCGTGCAGCAACGCGTACCACATCGAGAACCGCGTCAGGAACTCGACGGCGGTGAGACCGACGATGGCGACCACGATCGACAGCTCGAGCGTGAGCAGCGCCGTCCCGGCCCGACGCAAGTCGATCTGTGAGGCCACGTAGACAAGTGCGCCGGCGGCGAGAACGGCCTGCAACCCCATGACGGCGACTCGTCGTCTGTCAGCCATCCCTATCGCCTCCGTACAGCACGCGATCCGCCACGACAGTGCGGGCCGTGACGAACTCGTGGGGCTGTGCCAGGATCCGCCGGAGTGCCCGTCGCATGTACGCGCCCGTCCGAACGTAGACGCGCTCCGGAACGCCTTCGACGCGTGGCAGATCGACGAGTTCCCAGGGATGGACGTACAGTACCGGAGGGATGCCACGGCGTGCGAGCAGCCGCATCCCGAGGATCGTGTATCCAACCCCGAAAAACCGTATCCAGGTTCCCGTCAGCGGGAGTCCGAGGCCGGGCATCACGGCAACCGGCAACTCGGAAAGCGCCGCCGGGGCGGTCGGGTCGATGTCGGCTGCCGATACTGGCCGGGTGATGTCGTATTCACCGCCGTACCATCCTGGAATCGAGCGACACGGGACGACGCTCGAATCGTACTCGTAACCCGTCTCGGCGAGCATCTCGAAGTGGTCGGCAGCGATGTCGAACGAGGGGGCGCGGAACCCGGCCACAGACTGGCCGGCGATCGACGCGAGCCGTTCCCGCGATGTTGCCATCTCCGCTCGTCGCTGTTCGGCCGACAACTCGGAGAGGTGGCGATGTGAACGCGTGTGCGATCCGATTTCGTGGCCGGCATCAGCGATCGATTCGACGACACCGGGCGTCTCGTCGACGATTCCGGAGACGGTGAAAAACGTCGCCGTCGCACCGGCAGCTTCGAGTTCGTCAAGAACGTACGGGATCGCCTCCCGGCCGACAGTCGACTCGCTTGTCGTCCCCGACGCGGTCCGAAACGCGGGTGTGTGCGAGAAGTACTCGAGGTCGATCGACAGGACAGCTGGAATGGACATCTGTTAGTCACGCCGTGTCTGCATGGCTATTCTCGCGATCGGTTCCGTCACTTCACGTACCCCAGATCCCGCATCTGTTCTTTGAGATCCTCCGGAACCTCCTGTTCGTCCGTGACGTCGGTCGAGCCGTTGTCGCTCTCGAAGGAAACGGCCGCGTCGCGGGCGATCAGCTTGTGGTCGAAGTCCTGCCAGGCGACCGTGGCCTGGTTGTGCCACGGAGCGATGGTCACCGCGGAGGTGGTCGTCGTCTCCAGCAGGTTGTTGCCGAGCCAGCTGTCAGAGACCTCCGCGTCCGCACTCGCGGCGATCGTCGGGGTGAGATCGAGCAGACTGAGCGGTCCCTCCGAAACGTCGATGCCATCGAAGACGACCGGAACGTCGATCAGACAGTCGTCGACGCGACGAAGCTGTGGCTGGTGGAAATAATAGCCGGCATCACCGAACCCTTCACCGTGATCGGCCGTGAAGACCAGTGCTGGATCGCTGTCGATCTCTTCGAGCAGGTGCCTGACGTTCTCGTCGGCCCGCCGGAGAGAGTCGCGATATTTCCCCGCTATCTCGTCGCGTTCGGCTGTCGTGAGCTTGTCCGGCTTGAAGAACGCTTTCTGATCGAGCTTCTTCGAGACTGCCTCTTCGCCGGAGCCGTACGGGCGGTGTGTCTCCATCAGGTGAATCCACAGAAACCGGGGCGGCTCGGCCTCGTTGAACCACTCGATGCCCTGTTCGACGACTTCGCGATCGCTCGGCCGGTCCTCGCTTTTCGCCTGCGGTGGGTAGAACTTGTAGTAGACGCGACGGAGGAGGTCGAACCTGGCGAAGTACTGACGCAGACTGCTCCCCCTGTTGCCGGGTTCGAGAAAGCTGTCGTACCGATCGAAGCCGGCGTCGAAGCCGAACTCCGCGTCGGTGTTGGGGTTCGGTGACAGGCCCAGGCACGTATAACCCGCGTCAGAGAGCGCTTCAGCAAGGGTTGGCCGTTCAACACGACCGGACAGAACTGATCCGAGAGTCGACGAGTGGATGCTCGCCAGACTCGGACGGGTGTAATGGGCGGCGGTAACCCCTTTCAGAACGTCAAACGACGAGAGATACTCCATCGCATCCATAGAGTCATATCGCACGGAGTCAGCGGTGATGAATACGATATCGTCGTCCATCAGCGTTCACTTCACTCAGCGGTCGTTTGAGTGTTTTGATCCGGCTACACGTCCCAAAATCGGCACGGCTAGGCGATATAGCGACGACCATAGAAACCGATCACGGACCAGATGATTTATCTCCGTTCCTCATATACCCACCGTAGTAGATGACAGTCGCTGGGACCATACTGCAAACAAACGGGCTCAACAGCCCACAGCTGACGGCGTTACTGCTCGTCGTCGCGCTCGCGACGCTGGTGTGGGGACTCGAGCGGTACCGAACGACGTTCTCGAAGACCGACCTCGGTATCGCGTTCGCCCTGTTTCTCGGCATCTCCGTTCTCGCTCTCGTGCCGGACGTGTTCGCCGTCATCGGGGACTTCTTCTCGATCGAACAGCGGCCACTCGCCGTGGCGCTCGTCGCGAACGTCACGCTGACGTTTCTGGTCTTGCTCCTGTTTGCCAGGACTCGCGACAACAAGATGACGATCCTCGCGTTGACTCGGAGCCTGGCGGTCGAACAGCTCCCGGAAACCGACAATCCGAGCGAGCAGTCGGTTTTCGTCGTCATCCCGGCGTACAACGAGGCGACACAGGTCGCTGACGTCGTCGCTGATCTGCCTGAGACCGTCGATGGATACGACGTGACGCCGGTCGTCGTCTCGGACGGCTCGACGGACGGGACCAGGCGGGCGGCCGCCGAAACACGCGCGCTCGTCGTCGAACACCCGATCAATCAGGGCCAGGGCGGTGCGCTACAGACGGGGTTCAGGATCGCTCGCGAACACGACGCCGACATTGTCGTGTCGATGGACGCTGACGGCCAGCACCCCGCCGACCAACTGGACGAGTTGATCGCCCCGATCACCAACAACGACGCGGACTACGTCATCGGGTCCCGATATCTCGGGACTGATCGCTCGAACAACGGTCTCACGCGACAGGCCGGCATCCGTGCGTTCACTGCGGTGATCAACCTCGTCGCCAAAACGGACGTCACCGACTGCACGAACGGATACCGGGCGATACGCGGCTCGTCGCTGGACGAGCTGACGCTCACCGAAGAGCGATTCAGTGCGCCCGAACTCCTGATCGAGGCCCGCAAGAAGGGGCTGCGAATCACGGAAGTTCCAGTCACGATCAAACAGCGGGCGACAGGAGAGAGCAAGAAACCACAGCTGGGCTACGCCTTCGGTCTCGCTCGGACGATCCTGGTGACCTGGCTCCGGTAGCGCGTCCACAGTTATCGTTGATTCAATATGCGATTGCCCTTCCGTCGCGCACGTCAGCAGGTTCGAAAGGATCTCGCCGCCGATCCGTACCTCAAGTACATCCTCGCGCT
>JBMCBU010000144.1:0-4497 GCA_048623335.1 Halapricum sp. | reverse complement strand
CCCGACACCTACGGCTACCTCGTGACCGTCACCCGCACGCTCGAGCGGATCATCCACTACTGGGTCAGCGCCGCCGAGACCGCGACCCGGATTCACACCGGCGTCGATCCCGGGCACATCGAAATCTGAAACATCGGCGTTAGAGATCCGGAACCGGAAATCAGTCCAGCGCCGCCACGTCCGCTTGCTCGGGCGCGAACCGATCGAGGAACGTCTCCAGGTCGCGAAACGCCTCGAGCCGATCGACTAGCGTCTCGTGGTCCCACTCCCACCACTCGGTGGCTTCGATGCGAGCTGCGGTTTCGGGGTCGAACCGCCGACGGATCGGCTCGGCCGACACGCCTGCAACGACCGTGTAGGGATCGACGTCGTCGGCGACTACCGAGCCTGCCCCGACGACGGCGCCGTTGCCGATCTCGACACCCGGGAGGACGATCGCACCGTGGCCGATCCAGACATCGTGACCGATCTCCACGGGCTGGTCGGCTCGCCACTGGAAGATCGACTCGTCGTCCTCGCCCATCCCGTACATACCCGCACGGTAAGTGAAGTGGTGGGCGCTCGGGCGGTCGATCGGGTGGTTCGTCGGGCCCAGGCGGGCGTCGCTGGCGACGTTGCCGAACGTGCCCATGGTCGTGAAGTCCAGCTGCACCCGCTCCATCAGGTAGGTGTAGTCGCCGATAGCGGACTGGTTCATGCGGGCGTGCTCGCGGACCTCCGTCCAGGCGCCGAGTTCGGACTTGCGGATCTGGACGGGGTCGTGCAGCGTCGGTTCGGGCGAGAGCGTCCGCGCGTGGTCGGGACCGTACGACTCGAAATAGGGCATGGTCAGCGTCGACCCATCGTCGAGGTGAGGATCTTCTTCGGTACGTCGGCGAACGCTTCGAGGATACCGGATTTCTCGACGTCGTCGTCTTCGCGCAGCGCCGACCGGACGCGCTGGCTGATCAGTTCGACCGAGCCAGCCAGCAAGAAGATCAAGATGATGCAGGCCATCATCTCGGTGTAGTTGAACGTCTGGCGCTGGATGTAGAGTTCGAGTCCGAGCCCACCGGCACCGATGATACCCAGCCCGATCGCCGCCCGGACGTTGTGTTCGAGGTCGAAGGCGATCCAGGCGATGAACTGCCGGAACACCTGGCTGAGCATTCCGAAGGAGACGATCTGTGAGGAACTCGCACCGGTCGAGCGGATCCCCTCGATCGGCCCGTCCTCGATCTCCTCGAGTTCGTCTGTGAACAGCCGCCCGAGATAGCCGGTGGTGTCGACCATGATCGCCAGCGCGCCGGTAAAGGGTGTGACACCGGCCAGTGGGATCAGGATGAGGAACCACACCAGTCCCGGGATGGCACGGATGAGACTCATCGTCGCGCGGAAGACGAAGTTGAACGGGTAGGGGACGACCCGCTCGCTGGACATCACGCCGAAGAAAAGCGCCAGCGGGAGACCCAGCACGGTCCCGGCGAAGGCGACGGCCATGGTGACAAACATCGCGCCCCAGACGATCTGGCCGCCCTCGATTGTGAGGATCAGGTTCTCCTCGACGATGAAACTCGTGTACGCGCCCAGATCGACGAACGGGATGCCGAAGTACGTCGTCGGCGGGAAGTATCCCAGCAGCGCCTCGTAGAACTGGTCCAGTTGCCCGGCTATTTCGGCGAGGCTGAACTCGATGAGGCGGAGGCTCCCGTAGAACAGCCCGAAGGTGGCGAGTAACCCGGCAAGCGTCCAGATTCGCCGCTTGGTCTTGCGGCGCTTCATCTCCTGGAGCTTCTGTTCGGCCGGCGAGTCGCCGGCGTCACCGTAGCCGAAGTAGGCCGTGAGCGAACGGCGTTTCGAGGGCGGCGTGCTCATGCTTCGATCTCCCGTTCGAGCTGCTCGTTCGGCGTCTCCTCAGTCCAGTCTCGCGCACCATCTATATCCGTAGGTGTCTGCCCGGCGGCACCGCTCTGCTCGGCGAGCGAGACCGTCTCGACGCTCCCGTAGAGGTCGTCGATCAACTCCGGCGTGAGTTCGCCGCGCTCGACGTCGAACAGTTTCTCGCCCTCGCGGAGGCCGATGAACCGATCGCCGAAGTGTGCGGCGACGTTCACCTGGTGGAGACTCACCAGCGCCGTCACGTCGTGTTCAGTGGCGGCCTTGCGGAGATAGCCCATCACGGTCTCGGCGCTGGACGGATCGAGGCTCGCGACCGGTTCGTCGGCGAGCAACAACCGAGGATCTTGGACGAGCGCTCGCGCGATGCCGACACGCTGTTGCTGGCCGCCGGACATCCGCGCGACCTTCTGGTGACTCTCTTCGAGCAGTCCGACCGTCTCGAGGGCTTCGAGCGCCCGGAGCTTGTCCTCGCGGGACTGCCACTGAAGTAGGCTCTTGGCCAGCGAGGCGCGGTCGAGCGACCCCGTGAGCGCGTTGAGGTACGCCGAGACGCCCTCGACGAGGTTGTGTTGCTGGAAGATCATTCCGATGTCCGTCTGGGACCCCGAGATCTCGTCGTCGTCGAGGTAGATCGATCCCTCGGTCGGTTCAGTGAGTCCGTTGACGCATCTGAGGAGTGTCGATTTGCCCGCGCCGGACTCACCGAGTAGAACGACGAACTCGTCTTCGATCTCGAAGGAGACGTCTTCGAGTGCGGTTACATCCCCGTACTGCTTCGACAGGTTCTCGATTTTGAGTGTACTCATGAGACTGATAATTGTAATCGGTATTAGTCCTCGCCGGGCTCGATACCGACTGCGTTCATCCGTTCGATAACCGGTTCGTAGTCCTCCATCGACGTTTCTTTGAGCGTGGTGAACGGGAGCTCTTCTTCGTCGTAGTCATCTGGATAGTGCTCTTGGATCTGTTCTTCGTCGGAGCCTCGAAGCACTTCCCCGACTTCCGATTTGATGTCGGACTCCCAGCTATCACGTGCGTAAACCGGCTGTTTTGGGATAGGAAACGACCACCAGACCGCCTTGAACTCCGGTTCCTCAGTGCCCATCGTATCCAGGAAGGAACTGCTTTCATCGACACGATCGGGCACTTCGGTCCCCTCGGGGAGATGCGGGATACCGTTGCCACCCCAGGTCGTTGCGCCGTCGGCCTCGCCCTCACCGACCCGCTGGAGCGCCTGGTCGTGGTCAGTCCAGCTCCCCTCGAAGTCGACTGGATCGTCTTTCGGGGCGCCGCCGATATCGAGCCCGGCGTCCTGCAGTGCGTACAGTGCGAAGATGGACCCGCTGGTTGAGAGCCGATCGGCGAACGCCCAGGTCTTCCCCTCGACGTCTTCGGGCCCCTCGATATCCGAGTCCGGCGGAACGACCATCATCGAGAAGTAAAAGGCCGACCCGCCGGTCACCGTCGTCCCGTAGATATCCAGTTTATCCGGATTCGCCAGCACCGTCACGTCGTCCATCCCGATTTCGGCCTGCTCACTCTCGAGGGCCGGGAGAATCGCCGAGTAGTCCGTCGGGACCTCCATCTCGAACTCCGCGCCGTCGACCTCGGCGTTGAGGAGGTTCTGGACGGGCTTGTACCGTCGGCGGGCGTCCGCAGGCGTGCCCGGTGTCAGCAGCATCGTCACCGTTTCCGTATCGCCCTCCCCGCTGCCGCCGAGGACGCCGCCACACCCCGCCAGCCCCGCCGTGAGCGCAGTCGCCGTGCTGCCGGCGACGAAGCGTCGCCGACTGATCGGTGCTGTTCGGCCGGAGCTGTTCGCTTTCTTCCCGATACCGTTGTCGCGCTGTCTGTCAGACATCACCTGCACACTGGCAAACGGGACGAATAACAGTTGACTGGGTAGAGTCCGAAGCCCTCGTGTCGGTGGTTTGTGAGTTAGGCTCGCCCCGCCACTCAGCACAGCGGGTACGGACCAGTCCGTACTCCTCGAAACGATCGGTGGGATCGACCCCGACGACGAGCGATCCATAGAGAGTCCCGAGTGAAGCCTTATGGCGTCGTTTCCGTGTGTTTCGACCGAGTACATGGCCGATCCACACGACAGATCCGACCGATTCGAGCTGATCGCCGCTTGCGAGGAGGCGACGCTCGCGACGTTCGCCAACGAGGTCCTCGAAAGGGACCCGCCGCTGTCGATTCGCCAGGACCCTCGCCCGCAATTGCTAATGCAACGGGTCCGGGAACCGGTCGAGCGCCGCCCGTTCAACCTCGGCGAGGTCGTCGTCACCCCCGCCGAAGTCGAACTCGGTGGCACGCGCGGGTTCGCGATGGTCCCCGGCAAGAACGAGCGGGCCGCCCTCTCGGGAGCCATCGTCGACGCCGCCGTCGCCGCCGGACACGAACGAACACCAGCCATCGTCGAGGCACTGCGGGAAGCGGGGGTCCGACAGCGCGACCGGCGACGGCAGTCCTGGGCCGAGAGCCGCCACACCACCGTCGAGTTCGAGACGATGGAGGACCAGCAGTGAGAGCCCTCGGCATCGACCCGGTCCACGACACCCGACGGACCTTTGACGGTCTGCTGTCTGCGATGAGCCGACCCGGCACCGTCCACAC
>JBMCBU010000143.1:0-4567 GCA_048623335.1 Halapricum sp. | reverse complement strand
GCGTCGTAGACGGGCATGATCGCCCCGCCCTGGACGCCGAAGGCGTGCTCGACGCCGGCCTGTTCCAGTGCGGCGATCACGGATTGAGAGCCGGTCGTGACTTCCTCGATACCGTTCTCTCGCTCCGGGACTTCTTCGGGATCTCGCTTGGGAATCGATGCGCGTTCACTCATGGTCGATCACTGTGTGTTGGTGTCTGCATTGTTGATTGGCGACTGTAGTCGGGAAGCGATACCGGCCGGGACGAAAATGGGATGTGACGGGGCCTAGCAGGCCCCTACAATACCGCCGAGAAGGACGAGCGCGCCGCTGGTGACGGGGCGGTCCCGAACGCCAGCGGACTGTATCATCAGTACGTGAATCTGACCGCCCCCGATAATAAAGGTTCCGTGAGAGCGGCTGACGGGATCGCGGTCCCCTGGTGACTCTCGGGGATGACAGGGACCGGTTCGCGGTCCACGGATCTCTCGGATACGCCAGCCGGGGCTGGTCGGCGGGCGCAATCGCGGTCGACGGCATAGTCAGACCCGTACCTCCTCGGCTCTGACTCGATCGACGCCGACCTCGTCGGCGAACCGCTCGAGGACGTCCAGCGTCACCTGCCGTTTCTCCGCGCCGTAGTCTTTGACGCGGCGGGTCACCTGCCGGACTTCCTCGTCGGTCGGGTTGTATCCGGCCTCTGTCAGCCGTTCGTGGACGGAGTGGGTGCCGGTGTGTTTCCCCAGCACCAGTTCGCGTTCGGCCCCCACCATCTCGGGGGTCATCACGCCCGGTTCGAAGGTGTCGGCGTTCTCGATGACGCCGGCGGCGTGGATGCCGCTCTCGTGGGAGAAGGCATTGGCGCCGACGACCGGCTTGTTGCCGGGTACGGCGATCGAACTCTTCTCCTCGATCAGCCGCGACAGTTCGGTGATCCTGGTCGTGTCGATTCCGGTATCGACGCTGTAGAGGCTTTCCAGCGCCATCACGACTTCCTCGTAGGCGGCGTTGCCCGCCCGCTCGCCGATGCCATTGACCGACACTTGCGATTGGGCGCCACCGGCCTCATAGCCCGACAGCGCGTTCGCCGTCGCCAGCCCGAAGTCGTCGTGGGTGTGGACGTCCACGCGGGCATCCGTGTGCTCGACGACTGTCCCGACCAGCTCCCGGAAGCGACCAGGGGTTGCGACGCCCGTGGTGTCCGGGATGTTGATCCAGTCGGTCCCCGCTTCGGAGACGGCCTCGATGACCTCGATCAGGAACGGTTCACCTGTGCGAGTCGCGTCCATCGGCGAGAACATGCACTCGACGCCTGCCTCCTTGACGCGTTCGACCGACTCGACCGCACGGTTGAGTGCGTCCTCGCGGGTGGCGTGCATGCTGTCTTGCAACTGGACGTCGCTGGTCGAGACGAACACGTGGACCAGTTCGACGCCCGAATCGAGTGCGGCCTCGACGTCCTCCTCGACGACGCGAGCCAGTCCGCAGACGGTCGTCGACGTCGAGGCGGCGATGTCCCGGACTGCTTCGAACTCCGCATCGGAGTTGACCGGGAACCCGGCCTCGATGACGTGGGTCCCCATCTCGTCGAGCAGCGCGGCTATCTCGCGTTTGTCTTCGTAACTGAACGATGTCCCAGGCGACTGCTCCCCATCGCGGAGCGTCGTGTCGAAAATTCGTGCCTCGTCGATTTCAGAGGTGCTATCGAGTGTGCCCTGGAAGAACTCGATCCGCCGGAGACTCCGACGTGCCCTCGGTATGTTGGGTCATTTGCATCCGAACCAAGGTCGCTCGTGATATAAAAAGGTTGTTCTCTCGGGATCGGGACACCTCTAGGTCTGTCACTGTACTCGCCTCTCAGTGGACGTTCGTCATCTCTCGTGGCCGCCGGTAGCTCACAGATGGACGGGCGTCCGGTTCGGGGTCGATATGCACCATTTTTGGTGGTGGCCGTCGAGAGTCGAGGTATGGCCGAGTTCGATCTCGATCTACAGGCTGTCGAGGACAAACTCGAGGGGGTCGATGAGACGGACAGCCGGATCGTCCTGGATATTCTCGACGGATCCACACCGGATGCGGAGTGGATCGAGCTGATCGAAGACGACGCGATCCTCGTGCTCTCGGTCGAGGGTGACGTCAACGAACTCGCAGCCGGGTTCGCCCGTGAAGTGCGAGATATGGGCGGTGAACTCGTTCACTTCCGGGGATTCCTGATCGTCGCGCCGCCAGGCGTGTCGGTCGATACCGACCGGTTGCACTGATCGGGATTGACGTAGTCGACCGGAGGAATCCCACCTCCGATCGGGTGACGGATCTCGATTTCCCGGGAGACATCTATGAATTTCTACGCGAATCCCTGTGATTTCGCCGACCGTTGCTCATACTGCCGGCTATAAGTTCGTGAAGATTTTCGCCACTCCGGAGTGGCGAAATACTTGCGAAAAGTTATAGCCGGCAGTATCACAGCCAGACGGCCGGGATCAGTCCGACCAGCATCGATCCGACCGCGTCGACGACCGTCTCCCAGACCGAAAATCCGGTCGTGACTGCCAGCGTCGTATCGGCCGCGAAGAACGCGAAGATCGCCGCGCCGACGAAGTGGGCCTTCCGGACATCGAAGCGGTGGGAGAACGTATGAAAGAAATACGCGTTCGCGAGGCTGACCGGGATGATCGCGAGCATTTCACCGACCCAGATCCCGGGATGGGCACCGTATTGGGCGGCCAGCGAAATCGTGATCAGCTGCGTCTTGTCGCCGAACTCGCCGGCGGCCATCATCGCGAAGATCGGCAGCCAGCCACCCAGCGCGTTCGGAACCTCACGGCCGAAGAGTTCGACATCCAGGTCCCCGTCGATGCCGAGTGCCCCGCCGTCGGTCGCGGTCGGCTGTGCCTGCTTGGCCGGGGCCGACCGAAAGAGCAAGACCGCAAACACCGCGAACAGGATCGCCGTGAACGTATCGAGGTAGACCGGCGGAAGCGCCCCCTGCAGTGCATTACCGAACAGTATCTCCAGAGCCGTCCAGCCCGCGAAAGCGGCCCCGGCGGCCGATACCACTACCAGCGGGTGGTATCGCGTCGAGAGGCCCGCGATGATGAACTGCACCTTCTCCCCCGGAAGGACCGCGAGCTGGGCCGTCGCGGCGACGAACACGATCGTCAGGAACTCAGACATGTCGTCTTCCCTCCTGTGCGACTACGCCTCATTGGCGAGATTTAGACGCGTCTAATAGGTAAGTGTTTTGGAGCTAAAATCGGCTACAGCTCCGGTAGACGCGTCGTCGCTGATCGCAGAACACATATACGCGACCGCGGCCTACCGACCGGTGTGGCAACACCGCTTCGGTTTCGCCGGTCGAACGCCCACTGGACGGAGGGTCGCGTCCGCGCGGAAATTTATCACGCACTCGATCAGAACCTGGGTGCGAGGATGTCCACGCCGTGGTACAAGCCACCCGAGGGCTACGACGCCCGACGGTTCGAGATGGACAACGGCGACGTGGCGCTGTTCTGTTGGGACGACAACGGCGGCTATTGGCTCGGCAACACCGAGACGCCGAAGACGCTCTGGGGAACGGACAAAGAGACTTTCGAGGAGGCACCGGATTCGGTCTCGGCGTGGGCACAGCGCGAGTTGCTCGCCCAGCTTTACGAGGAGGAGCCGTGGCTCGAAGCGACCCCGAAGGTAGCGTGGTTTTTCCTGCCGGTCTTCCTCTCGAAGGACGGGCGTGCGAGTACGCGTGCGTTCTTCCGCGAGCACGCGGCTGGTTTCCCGGACGCTGACCGGGATTCGGCGCTTGCCTTCTACGAGGAGTTCCTCGAGACGGGCGCACTCGACGAGCACCGCTACGTGATGGCTTCGAAGCTCGGGACGTCCGAGTCGGTCCATCACACCCGAATGGCCGCGGCGATGAGCGAGTTCACCGTCGCGAAACTGCTGTTCGAGCAGGGCTATGAGGTCACTCCGGAGATCGAGATCTCGACCGGCCACTCCATCGACTTCCGGATCGACCGAGCCGACGTCGAGACGACGCTCGTCGAGGTGACTCGTCCCGTGCCGCTGGAGGACCGGCAGGCCGATTCCGCGGTCGCGGCCATTCGCCAGACTGCCGCCACCAAGACCTCGGGACAGTTGCAGGAACACGGCGGTGGCGTGACGCTGTTCGTCGACTGTTCGTCGTTTGCCGACGAGGGGTGGGCCGAGATCGCCCGGAACCGACCGGACGTCGGCCACCGCCCGGCCGTCGTCTTCCGTGCCCGCCCCGACGGTCGACTCGACGGCTACACCCACGGGTCCGTTCCGATCGAACTCCCCAGTGCGATCGACTAGCTCACTTTTCCGAGAGCGATTCTCTACTCGTCGATTTCCCGGATCACGCGAGCCGGATTCCCGCCGACGACCACGCTGTCGGGCACGTCGTCAATGACAACCGCTCCGGCAGCGACGACGACGTCGTCACCGACCGTCACGCCCGGATTGATCACGGCTTGCCCGCCGATCCAGGCCCGGTCTCCGACCTCGACCGGGTCGCCCAACTCCGTGCCACTGGTTCGAGCGGCCGCGTCGAGCGGGTGCGTCGCCGTGTACA
>JBMCBU010000142.1:0-4606 GCA_048623335.1 Halapricum sp. | reverse complement strand
TCTATCGTGACCCGATTTGAGCACGCCAGTCGCAGCCCCGGAACGGCGGGCATCTGTTCAAATCGGGGATGGCGGACTGCGAGACTCGAACGAAACGAGAGTCTCGAAAAAGCGAGCGGCGAAGCCGTGAGCAGTCTCCTGGGAACAACGTGTGAGTCTCGATGATCGACAGACGTGGCCGGCATGAACGGTCAGTCCCTTTTTTGTTGCCGTGACGCGTTGGTTAGGGTAGCTCCCGATGGGTGTCCTCGAGCGCGCGGCGCGGCTAGCCAAGGGCGGCGAGACGGAGTCGTATCGATGTATGTCCTGCGGGGCAGACCTCTCGGTCCAGTACCATTCCTGCCCGGAGTGTGGCAGCTACGACGTTCGAGCGGCGAAGTGGATCGACGAGTGATAGGGATTGGCGTAGAAATCCATAGAGAGAAGTCGAGATCCATCACCCGCTCGGAGGTGGCCTCCGATCGGCTACGCTACCCTCCGTGAGTAGTACGACTCGACCCGAACAGTGGACGACGGCCGTTGAGTCGTTCGATTAAAATACGATATTTGATAGGAATTACGGCCAGCTACATACGTAAACTGACACTAATGCCGGAAGCAAACATATGTTTTCTGATAGGTGTCGGACAGAGGTGTGACGCACCGGGGCAGATCGTGGGAGGTGTCTTCGGGGGGTGCGATCTCGACGTGCGCTCGAAGCGCGAACGGATCGATAGATCGAAACCGGGCGCGGTCGAACGTCCTGAGAGTGAATCGCAATCAGGTCGTCGTGGTGGTCGTCCTCGCCCTGGCCGTCGCTGGCCTCGCGATCGCGGCAGCGACGGTCTCGACGCCGTCGAGTTCGGGGTCAGGTGACGGTCCTGGAGACGGGTCAGGGAGTTCCGACAGCGAGAACGAAGAGCAGTCTCACTCACAGCCAGCCAGCAGCGACAACGAGAGCGCGCTGTTCGTGCTGTTGGGAGTGCTCGTCGTCGTCGCTTCGGTGCTCGTAGCGCTGTACATGCTGATACGCGGATCGACACTTCGTCAGGTTGCGATCGTGGTGGCCGTGGTCGCGATCGTCGCCATCGCGAGCATCCTCACGCTCTCGGTGCTGATGGACTCGGTCCCGGAACCGGGCGGGGAAGAGATGCAAGCAACGAACGAATCGGGAGACGAAGGTGGCGGTGGTGAAGGCGGCAGAACGCCGACAGAGCCACCACGGGAACGCACCGACATCCCGCCGACAGTCCTCGGCGCGTTCGGGCTGGCGATGCTCGTCCTCGTCGGTGCCGTCTATCGATACTCCGGCAGTGACAGCGAGCTTTCGGTCGAGGCCGAAGGTGACGAACCAGAGGAAACCCCGCCAGTCGAGGCCATCGGCGAGGCTGCTGGGCGGGCCGCCGATCGACTCGACGCGGACACGGGTCTCGAAAACGCGGTCTACCGTGCCTGGCGGGAGATGGCCGACGCGCTCGACGTCCAGAGCCCGCGGACGACCACTCCCGAAGAGTTCGCCGAGATCGCGGTCGAAGCGGGGATGTCCCACGAAGACGTCGGCGAGTTGACGCGGCTGTTCGAGGAAGTCCGATACGGAGACACGGAGCCGACACGGGAGCGCGAACAGCGAGCACGGGACGCGTTGGGGCGCATACAAGAGACGTACGCGGGAGTGAATCGAGATGAGTGATCCCCTAGCACCGCCAGAGACAGAGACGGTCGGCCTGTCGGGGACGACGCTCGTTATGGTCGCACTCGGTTCGCTCGCTGTCGTCGTTGCGATGGTCTTCGTTCTCGATCCGGAACTGGCACCGACGTTCGACCTGCTAGTTGTGCTGGAGTACCTGATGGCACTGCTGGGGATCGGGACGGCGCTGGCTCTCGGAGTCAACTACCTCCGCGGCGAACAGCGGGACCTCGATCCGCCCTTGATCGAATACCGATCGACGATCGACGTGCCCGGGACGTCGATAGACGCCGACCTCGACGGAGCGACCGCGGAGGGACCGCTCGGTCGATACAAGCGCCTGGGCGCGGTGCGGGACCGCCTGCGCGTGGTGCTCGAAGCCGTGCTGAAGAGAACCGGCGTCGAGGAGTCCGATCGAGAAGACATCGTGGAGTCGGGTACGTGGACGGAGAACGTGACCGCGGCGGGGTTTTTCCAGTCAGGCAGCCCGTTCTCTGCGGGTGAGCGGGTCCGGATGCGCGCCAGGCGACAGCATCCACTCGTGATGCAGGCTCGCCACGCGATCGATGCCGTCGCGAACCGACTCGGCGTCGACGATCGCGAGTGGGCTGACCCCAACGATCCGGGCGCACGTTCGGAGATCGACGAAGGGTGGGTCGGACGGCTCACCGATGTCGAACGACGGACGAACGAAACCCACCGCTTGCGGGTCGTGACCGGGCTGACGCTACTCGCGGTCGGGATCGGCGTGCTCGTTGATGCCGGTCCAGTCGTGCTCGCCGGCGTGGCCGGACTCGGTCCGATCGCACTCCAGTACGTCGGCTCGACGCCGGCCCCGCAACTCCGGATCGAGCGCGAACTCGACGTGGCCGAACCGCATCCAGACGAGCGGGTTCGCGTGACCGTCACCGTCTCGAATGTCGGCGACGCAATGGTCGCCGATCTGCGTTATCTCGACGGCGTCCCGCCGGGGCTAAGCGTCGTAGATGGATCGCCACGTCACGGAACGGCACTCCGTCCGGGAGCGTCGGCACAGTTCGCGTACCTGATCGAAGCCCAGCGCGGCGAACACGTGTTCGAAGACCCGCTGCTAGTCACAAGAGACGTCAGCGGCAGCATCGAACGGATCGAACGCGCCGAGGCGACCGGCGACTCCTCGATCCGATGTGAGCCGAAACCGACCAGCGATCTCTCGGTCCCGGTCCGCGCGAAGACGAGCCGCGACGTCGGCCGGGTCGTCACCGACGTCGGAGGCAGCGGTCTCGAGTTTCACTCCATCCGGGAGTACAGGCCCGGTGACCCGCTGAAGCGCATCGACTGGAATCGGGTCGCCCGCGGCGGCGACCCGGCGACCATGCAGTTTCGCGAGGAGCACGCCGCGACGGTCGTC
This sequence comes from Halapricum sp., assembly GCA_048623335.1. GTDB lineage: Archaea > Halobacteriota > Halobacteria > Halobacteriales > Haloarculaceae > Halapricum. Next base: position 1,550 of record JBMCBU010000142.1, on the reverse strand, counting down.
CTGTTGCTCGACGCCCGAAGCGAGGCGTTCGTCGCCCCCGAGCGCGACGCTCCGAGCGCGATCGAGCGAAGTCTCGAGGCCGCAGCCGAGGTATTCCGCAGCCGCCTGGACAGCGACGACCGGGTCGGACTCGGCGCACTCGCAGTCGAAGACTGCTGGCTCCCGCCCGGTTCGGGACACGGCCACTGGGCGCTCGCCAGGCGACTGTTGACGACGAATCAGGCTTTCACTGAAAGCGGAGACGGAACGTTCTACACGCTGCTCGCGATGCGTCGCCTCCGCAAGCGACTGCCGAAAAACGCTCAGCTGGTGTTGTTCTCGCCGCTATCCGACGATACGGCCGTTTCGATGGCACGCCGGCTGCACGCCTACGGCTATCCGATGACCGTCGTCTCGCCTGACGCGACGGCGACGGACACGCCCGGACGGACCGTCGCCCACATAGAGCGGCGCCTCCGGCTGTCGCGACTCAGAGACGCCGACGTGCGAGTGATCGACTGGCAGCGGGAGGAACCGCTCTCGATCGCGATCGACCGCGCACAGCGGCGGTGGTCGCGATGAGCGTCGAGCGAACCCCCTCGAATGCTGGACTCCTCATGACGGGACTCGCCGGACTGGTGGCCGCCGCCGGTGCACTGGTTGGCGGGAGCGTCGCAGCACTGGCTGGTGTCCCTGTCGCGGTCCTGGGGGTCTATCGCACGTCCCGGTCGATCCTTGCCGGCGGGGTCGCGCTCCTGTTCGTCGGCGTCGTGCTCGCGGGGCTCCGGGAGAGTGCGCCACAAGCAGTACTGCTGGCGATGGTCGGGACGGTGCTGACCTGGGACGTCGGCGAGAACGCCATCTCGATGGCCGGCCAGATCCGGACCGGAGCGAGCGGACGCGCCGAAATCGTCCACACAGCGGTCGTCGGTGCGGTGACGCTGACCGTCGCCGTCGCCGGGTACAGCGTATTCTTGCTGGCAAGCGGTGGCCAACCAGGGATCGCGCTGTCGCTGCTCGTGTTCGGAACGATCGTAGTCGTGCTCGCGCTCGGACGATGATGCAGGTCAGACTGTCGGCACTTCCACGCTATCGAGGACCGAATCGATCACGGAAGACTTGCGGATGTCCTCGACGCGCGCGTCGGGCGTGAGCACGAGCCGGTGAGCGAGCGCCGGCTGGGCGACACGCTTGACGTCGTCTGGCGTCACGAACTCCCGGCCGGCGATCGTCGCGCGAGCGCGGGCAATCTCGAACAGTCGCTGTGTTCCGCGAGGGGAAACGCCCACTTCGACGTGTCGGTGCTCGCGAGTCTGACGACACACCCGTGCCACGTACTCCAGGACGTCCTCCTCGACGGTGACCGACTCGGGCGTCAGTCGGAGATCACGCACGGACTCCGGATCGAGGACGGTCTCGACGGAGGGGCTCTGCTCTGTTCGGCCGGCGCGACGTCGCAGGAGTTCGAACTCGCCGTCCTCGTCGGGATAGCCCATCGCGGTCTTGATCGCGAAGCGATCGACCTGGGCTTCGGGCAACTCGAAGGTCCCCTCCATCTCGACGGGGTTCTG
>JBMCBU010000141.1:0-4615 GCA_048623335.1 Halapricum sp. | reverse complement strand
GTCGTCAACTTCGCCGCCGGCGGGATCGCGACGCCAGCCGACGCCGCGTTGATGATGCACCACGGCTGTGACGGCATCTTCGTCGGCAGCGGCATCTTCGGTGCCGAGGACCCCGAGGCGATGGGGACCGCGATCGTCGAGGCCGTCAACAACTGGGACGACCCCGAGAAACTCGCGGAGATCTCCTCGAACATCGGCTCGGGCATGAAAGGCGACGCCAACACGGACCTACCCGAAGAGGAGAAACTCCAGGGTCGGGGCGTCTAGACCGCACGGTCCATCGGATCCTCGAGTTCGCCGAGCACTTCCTCGAAGGCGTCGGTCGCGGTGACGAGCCCGACGGCCTCGCCGCCGTCGAAGACGAGCGCGAGTTCCTGGTGTTCCACCTGACACTGGTCGATAAAGTCGCTGACAGCCGTATCGGCTGCGACCGTCATCGGCGGTGTCGCCAGCTCTTGGAGGGTCGTGTCGCCGTGCTCCAGCGCGTCCAGGTTGTACAGCACCGTCGGTGCGTAGATCACGCCGACGAAGGCTTCGAGTTCGCCCTCGACGAGCGGGAACCGAACGTGGGGTGTCCCGTCCATCCGATCGAGGTTCTCCTCCAGGCCGACCTCCGTCGAGAGTGCGACGATCGCCTCGCGATCGACCATGATGTCCGCGACGGTGCTGTCGCCGATATCCAGCGCGTTCAGTATCTCTGAGCGGCGTTCGTCGGTCAGTTCTCCCTCCTCCAGCACCGATCCGAGACGATTCCGGAGTTCCGCCCGCGTTTCGATAGAGTCGGTCTCGGTTTCCAGCCAGGCGCCGGTCATCTCGATACCGAACAGCCTGAGCGTCCACTTCGCGACGGTGTCGCCGATCATGATCATCGGCGAGATCAGAAAGTGAAACCAGTACAGCGGTTCCGCACCGTATTTCGCGACCATGCGCGTGCGCTCGACGCCCAGATACGTCGGCGTCTGCTCACCGTGAGTGAGGTGAACGAGGTTGATGATCAGGAACGCGACGACGCCGCCGGCACCCGCGGATGCAAGCGCCGTATTGGCGAAGACCGGCTCTAACAGTACCGAAAGCGCCGGTTCGGCGACGATCCCGACCGCGATGCTCGTCGCCGTGATCCCCACCTGACAGCTGGTGAGATAGATCTCCAGATCGCTGGTCATCTCCCAGGCACGTCGGAGTCCGCGCGAGCCTTCGCCGACGAACTCCGACTCGCTGTACTGGCGTGTCCGCGTCAGGGCGAACTCGATGGCAACGAAGAAAGCGTTGCCGAGGATCAGCGCGATCCCGACGACGAGACGAACCCCAATCTCGAGGGGTGGCATCGACATCCTATATGCCACTGCTTTTGCGGGAAGATTAAGCGCTATGATATGCGCTGTCAGCCCCAGGCCACGCCGACACGGACCATCACACAGCGATCACTCTCGTCGATCGTGAATCGTCGCGCCGCCCCCGATCCGGGTCTGGTAGGCCCGGGCCTCGATGCCGGCGTCGTCGAAGGCATCGAGCATGGCCGAAGCGACCCGGGACCGATCGTGTTCGCGACAGACCGCGAGCACGCCCGGTCCGGCCCCGCTGATCGTCACGCCCGTGCTCCCGGCGTCCAGCGCAGCCTGCCGGACTTCGGTGTAGCCGTCGATAAGTTTCGCACGGGCGGGCGTGACGACCGAGTCCTCCATCCCACGACCGATCAACTCGGGATCGTCGCGGTACATCCCGGCGGTGAGCGTCGCGGCATTGCCCACGGTTTCGACCAGCTGGTCGACGCTTGTGCGCTCGGGGACGACTTTTCTGGCGTCTCGGGTAGAGACGACGATCTCGGGCAGACAGGCCACCAGCGGGACGTCCGCGTCGACCTGGGTGACGCCGTCGGGCGTCGCGATCGTGAACCCGCCGAGGATCGCGGGCGCGACGTTGTCGTCGTGGGCGTCCCCGGAGACGACCGCCTCGCCTTTCGCGGCGATGGGAACGAGTTCCTCCCGCGTCTTATCCCGGTCGTACAGCTCGTTGAGCGCGACCGCGGCCGCGGCAGCGGACGCAGCGGACGACCCGAGCCCCGACGCCGGGCGGATGCCCTTGTCGATCTTGATGCGTGCGGGCGCGTCGAGTGCCTCCGCGACCGCGCCGACCGTGTTCTTTTTCGGGTCTTCGGGGATGAACTGACTCCCTGCACCGGTCACCTCGATCGTGGTCCGATCGGCACGCTCGACGCGGACCACGTCCGCCGGACGGGAGAGCGCGACGCCGAAGACGTCGAAGCCACTCCCCAGGTTGGCACTCGTCGCGGGTGCCCGCACCGTCAGCATACACCGCTGTAACCGGAGTACCCGCAAAAAGGTAGCGGACTGGCACCCGGATGGAAAGACCTTTTCGCGCCACAGCGGAACCCTGGGATATGATCGGCGTCGTCGGGGGCGGGATCGCGGGGCTCGCGGCCGCATACCGCCTCCAGCAGCGTGGCCACGAAGTGGAAGTGTACGAGGCGAGCGAACAGCTGGGCGGGCTCGCGGCGACCTACGAAACGGCGGGCGATCCGATCGAGAAGTACTACCACCACCTCTCGAAATCCGAGGGCACGATCCTCGAACTCGCCGAGGAGCTGGGTGTCGATATCGAGTGGCGTTACAAGTCCGACGCCTTCTACGTCGAGGGGCAGATCCACCCGATGGACAAGCCCTGGGAGATCCTCGCCTACCCGTATCTGAGCCTCTACGACACGTTCCGGCTGGGGATGCTCGTCAGCGAGATCGACGTTCGCGGCGGGCGACCCCGCTTTGACACCTACGACGACCTCGAGGACTTCGAAGACGTCCCGATCAAGGACTTCCTGTTCGAGCACACGACTCGCGGCGTCTACGAGTACTTCTGGGAGCCGCTGCTCGACGCGAAGTTCGGCTCCCGCAAGGAGGACGTCTCCGCGGCGTGGTTGCTCGGACGGGTCAAGTTCCGCGGCGAACGCGACCTCCTGCGTGGCGAGCAACTGGGCTACGTCGAGGGGAGTATCGGCCGTCTACTGGACGCACTGGTCGAGGCTGTGGGCCGGGAGTCGATCACGACCGGCGCGCGCGTGACCGACCTCGGGATCGACGATGGATCCGTCGACTCGCTGACCGTCGCGACCGGCGACGACACCGCGATTCGCGAGGTCGACACCGCGATCGTCGCCGCGATGCCGAACGTGCTCGAAGACCTGACGGGCTATCCCTGCGAGATCGACTTCCAGGGGACTGTCTGTGCTGTGCTCTCGCTCGATCAGTCGCTGACCGACACTTACTGGCTGAACCTCATCGACGACGCGCCCTTCGGTGTTCTCATCGAGCACACCAACTTCGTTCCGGAGGAGCGCTACGGCGGCGAGCATCTCTACTATCTGGCGAGTTACGTCCAAGACTACGACGAGCAGTTGTGGCAACGCGACGACGACGGGGTCGAGCAGTCGTGGCTCGACGGCGTCGCCGACCTCTTCCCGCAGTTCGACCGCGAGATGGTCAACTGGATCGAGACCTCGCGAAACCCCCGGACGGCCCCCATCTACGAGCGGGGCTATCTCGACATGGTCGTGCCCTACGATTTGAGCGAGGAGATCGCCGAGGGCATCTACTACGCCGGGATGGCCTCGCGGGCACAGTACCCAGAACGGTCGCTCGACGGTGCGATCGAGGCGGGCTATGCGTGTGCGGACCTGGTCGATGACTAGCCGCTACCCCTCGATCGTCTCTTCGTCCACGCCCGGCGCGGCCGCGACGTCGACCTCGTCGGGTTCCTCGCCGCCGCCGACCACGAGTTCGCCGTCGCCGGTCTCGACGTAGACGTCCTCGGCGAACCCGCCCTCGGCGTAGGGGTGTTCGGGTGCTTCGAGTTTCTCGGGCGTCGAGGGCGCGTCGGGCAACCCCTCCGTCGGGCGGAACTGCCCGAGCGGTTCGTCGATGGCGATACCGTATCCCTCGAAGAAGTCGGCGTAGCGGTCGTAGTGGTCGCCCAGTTCGTCGCTCGGGAACTCCATCATTTCGGTCCAGCCGTGGTTGTAGAAGGCGAAGTTGGCCTGGATGTGGGTGATCTCGCGGGCCTCGGCTTCCGGGTAGCCGTCCTCCAGCGCGGCGACGTATGTGTCCATCGTCGCCTCGAAGAAAGCGTCGAGATACTCATGACGTTGGTCTTCGCGACCCGCCTCGGCCCGGTCAAGGAAGACGGACGTGTGTATGTCGACGAGTTTGTCGGTGGCGTACTCGCCGACTACGGGCATGGTCAACGCCTGCTTGGCGGCCCAGTGACGGACGTTCTGACGGATCTTCATCGGCACACCGTATGGATGTCAGCATCTTGAACGCGGCGGCTCCGGCAGGACGCGAGGCCGTCGGCGATCAGGTGCTCCGACCGGATCCGGGACCGACGCTCGGCGAGAAGCCGATGGCCGCGAGCAGCGTCCCGACGAGAACGTACAAGAGCAGCGACAGCCCCGTCACGAGTTCACCACTGAGCAGGAACCAGCCAGCCAGGGCGAGACTCCCCACGACGAGCAACACACCGAACGCGATCAGCCAGCGGTTGAACCGGTCCAGTCCGAACGCACGATCGATCGTATCACGCATACCGACCGCTACGGTCGCGAGAC
>JBMCBU010000140.1:0-4927 GCA_048623335.1 Halapricum sp. | reverse complement strand
GATTCCCGGTCTCGGCGGACGGCATCCGAATCCAAGCCGCGACGCGGACCGGCTGACTCTGACAGTGCCGTCACCGAACACGTCGACGACGCTGCTGTCCGATCGGGTGACGCCTCGGGGAGTACCACTGACATGTCGCTCGAACGGCGTGCGATCCCGTCGGTCGATCCCGACCGGACGTGGACACCCGACGACGATCGCGCCGGGGGCGAACCAGGACATACACAGCCTACCGAGACACCCGCGGAGCGCTCGTCCCGCCAGTCGGCGTCGACTCGACGCCGGCCCGAGCGACAGGGGCCCGAACCCGAGGAGGCCAGCGCTGAAATCGCCGACCTCGAACGACGGATCGAGGAACTCGAAACCAGTCGGTCGGAACTCAGGACAGAGCGCGAGGACCTGCAGGCACAACTCCAGCAGGTCCGAGAGGAACGCGACGACCTGCAAGCAGAGGTACAGCGGCTTCGCGAGACGGTGGCTGAACTCGAAGACCGTCTCGAAGCCGCCGAAGAGCCGTCTTCGGCCGCGACGGAGACGCCACCGTCGGCGACTGGACGGTCGCTAGCGCCGCGAGAAGCGATCGCAGGCACGAACCTGTTCGTCCGCTACGGCTCGAAAAGCGACGCGACCCTCTCGGCTGCCCACGACGGCGACGTGGATGCGAACGCCGTCAACGCGAACCTCTCGCTGGAATATCACACGGAGTTCGACGACACCGAGACCACCGTCGACGGCGTGCCCTACGAGTCGTTCCTGCACGACACGATCCACTACCGGTTCGTCGAGTGGCTCGTCTCCGACCTGCTCTATGAGATCCGTGACACCGGCCACCGGAGCGCGCTCGAAGACCTCTACGACGCGATACCGAGGATCGATCGCGTGCAGTTCGACGGAACTGTCACCCTCGAGGACGGCGACGAAGCGACGCCAATAGAGGAGTCGTTCGACATCGTGGTGCGCGATCGGATGGGCACCCCGCTGGTCGTGACGAACCTGGATGACTCCCGGACGGCGACGACCGAGGAGATGATGACGGGACTGGTGACCTCGGCCACGCGGGCCGGACAGGCACACGGTCGGCTCTCCGGTGCCTTCTTCGTCACGTCGAGCTTCTTCGAGCCGAACGCCCTCGAGACGGCCGCCGAGGCGACCGGTGGCGGGATTCTCAGCCGTGACAAACGCGAGAGTTTCGTGCGACTATCGAGGAAAGACGGCTTTCACCTCTGTCTGGTCGAGTCACGAGACGACGACTTCCACCTCTCGGTGCCTGAACTCTAGTTTTCGACTTCGGCCGCGTCGTCGATCTTCATGCCCTCGAGCTTCTCGATGATGTGGTCGATCTTGCCGTCGAGGTCGTCGACGAACTCGGCGGTCTGCTCGGTCGTGATCGCACCCTGGCTGGAGGGCTCGATGAGGTTTTCCTCCTCGAGGACGCGAAGCGAGTAGCGGACCTTGTGGTGAGGGTAGCCTGTCTCGTTGGACATTTTCACGATCCCGATCGGTTCGTTCTCGATGACCATCCGCAATACCTGCAGATGGCGTTCCAGCATGTCGACTTCCTTCTCAAGCCGGTCTATCATGGCATTTGTTAACTTGTATGCCCAGGGTTTAAAGGTTGCTGTCTGCCCGAGGCAAAATCGCTACAGTGAGCTACGGCACCCCGGTATTTAGAGATTGTGGTATGTTCACTAGCAGTCATCGACGGCGGGTACGGACCGTAATCTGTTTACCCGGGTGGTGGGAAATCGGCCGTGATGACTGTCACGATCGTCGGCTCACAGCTCGGCGACGAGGGGAAGGGCGGCGTCGTCGATCTCTACGGCGACGCGGCCGACGTCGTTGTTCGCTATCAGGGCGGAGACAACGCGGGCCACACCGTCGTCGAGGGCGAGGAGACCTACAAGCTCTCGCTGGTTCCCAGCGGCGCGGTCCGGGGGAAGATCGGCGTGCTCGGCAACGGCTGTGTCGTCAATCCGCGAACGCTGTTCGAGGAGATCGACTCGCTTCGCGAGCGCGGACTCGACCCGGACGTCCGCGTCGCCGAACGCGCACACGTGATCTTGCCGTTCCACCGCGTGCTTGATTCTATCGAGGAGGACGTCAAAAGCGAGGACGATCAGGAGGTCGGCACGACCGGTCGCGGGATCGGCCCGACCTACGAGGACAAGGCCGGCCGCCGCGGCGTCCGGATCGGCGACCTGCTCGATCCCGACGTCCTCCGGGAACGGCTGGAGTACGTCGTCCCACAGAAGCGTGCGCTCGCCGAGGACGTCTACGGACTGGACCCGGCGGACACCGAGTACCCGAACGCCTTCGACGTCGACGCGCTACACGAGGAGTACAGCGAGTACGGCCGCCGGCTGGAGTCGATGGCGGTCAACGCCGGCCAGTTTCTCACCGAGGCCAGAGCCGAGGGCAAGAACGTCATGCTCGAAGGGGCCCAGGGGACGCTCTTGGACATCGACCACGGCAACTATCCTTACGTCACCTCTTCGAACCCGACCGCTGGCGGGGCCTGCGTCGGGAGCGGACTCGCACCGGGCGTCGTCGGCAACGGGGAAGTGATCGGCATCGTCAAGGCCTACCTGACCCGCGTCGGCTCCGGTCCGATGCCCACGGAACTGGGCGGCGTCGTCGGCGACACGCCCGGCTACGACGAGCAGGGCGAGGGCGAAAACGAAGCACTTGCGACCTACATCCGCGAGGAGGGCGACGAGTACGGCACCGTTACCGGCCGCCCGCGCCGGGTCGGCTGGCTCGACATGCCGATGTTGCGCCATGCGGCCCGCGCGTCGGGTTTCACCGGACTGGCGGTCAACCACATCGACACGCTGGCCGGCCTCGAGGAAGTGCAGGTCGGCCACACCTACACGCTGGACGGCGAGGAATGCAAGACGATCCCCGCAACGACCGAACAGTGGGCCCGCTGTGAAGCCAGCTTCCGCACGTTCGACGGCTGGCCGGAGCAAGACTGGGACGCCGTCGCCGAGGAAGGCTACGACGCGCTCGATGAGAGCGCCCGCGCATACCTCGAGTACATCAGTGACGAACTCGACACACCGATCTACGCGGTCGGCATCGGCCCCGGTCGCGACCAGTCGCTCGTCCTCGACGAACCCGAGTATTGAGATGAGAGTCAACGTGATCGATACAGCGCGTTCATACACGACTCACAGCGAGAATACAAAACAGTGATTACCGTTTTGCACCTACACGTATAAGTGACCGATCGCATCGATAGTATCGACGCGATGCGAATTGTTGCCATCGCATTCGTCGTACTGATACACACAGATCCGTTTCAGGGTGTCGGTACGTACGGGAATATGGTAAACTTCGGGACAAAAACGATTTCACGGTTCGCTGTCCCCTTCTTTTTCATCACGTCGGGATATTTTTTCGCACTGAAAACGGACCACGGCGATCCTGTCTCGTACCTTGCCAAGCGAATCAACAAACTCACGTCGCTGTACCTCTTCGGACTCGTGCTCGCCGCTCCCACGTTCCTCAGTGGAGAGGCCGGTAGCGCGGTGCTGGCCGGTCACTCGTTTCGGGCGACCGTCGTCGTCAACCTCATCGAGTATCTTGACCCCGTGGAACTCATCTATTATGGTACATCGGTTTCCGAGATTCTCTGGTTCCTCCCCGCGTTGCTCTTTTCACTTCTCTTTGTGCATCTCGTCACCGTCGTCGGGAAGCCACACTATGTACTCCCAGTTGCGCTGTGCTTTCACTTTGTGGGACTTCTCGGGGCGACCTACACGATGTTCGTTGACGTCCCATTCGAAATTCGAGACGCTCTCTTCTTCGGCTTCTTCTACACCAGTCTGGGGTACACCATTCACTCGCGGAACTGGGCTCCATCCAGGGAGCAGAGTCGTGCCCTCTTCGGTCTCGTTGTCCTGTTCGTGATGGTGCAATTCATCGAGTTCTACGTCCTCGGCTATCCCCTTCGTGGTGAGCCGTTCGGGTCGTACGTCTACGCCCCCAGCTACGGCATTTCGACCGCGCTGTTGAGCGTCTCGCTATTCCTGTTTCTCCTCTCGCGGCCGACACTGTTCGCCGACACGTCACTGCCTGCGTTGGGAACGTATGCGGTTGGAATATACATAACACATCCGACAGTATTTGCGATACTGCGAGCGGTCCACGGAGCGCTGGAATCGGCTAGTCTGGTGACCGATTCGATGCTCATCTGGCATCTCGTCTCGACGCCCATAACGATCATCGGCGCACTCGCGGTCTATCTACTCGCACACAAACTCAGGGTGATCGAAATCGATGGAAGTCATCTGCCCGGGAAACCGTGGTTCAGGTCCCGCAGATCGGGGTGAACACGGACACCTCACGCCATCGTGTGCGACGTACTTCACAGAATAACGGGGTGGATGCCACGGGGTCGTTCGGAAGGTCTTCGATCTTCCGTGATGACGAACGGTCTTCGACCTCTCGAACCACTCGACCCCGACGCGGTCGACGAGACTCGTCACTCAAGCGCCTTGATGTTGTGTACTGGATCAAGCCAGTCGAGGATCTCTGCGGTCGGTTCGATCGCCGCGGCGATCCGTTCGGCGTCCTTGTACGCGATGGGTGCTTCGTCCAGGACCGACTCGACGAGTGACTCCGAGTAGACGCCGTCCATCCGCTCGCGAAGCGTCTCGACGGACGCCCGTTCGCTGGCCTCCCGACGACTCATCGTCCGGCCCGCGCCGTGCGGGGCCGTCCGGTTCCAGGCCTCGTTGCCCCTCCCGCAGGCCAGGATCGATCCATCGGCCATGTTGAGCGGGATGACCAGCCGCTGGCCTTCTCGGGCCGGGGTCGCACCCTTCCGGATGGTCAGGTCCCGGAAGTCGACGTAGTTGTGGATCGACTGGAACCGATCGACGGGATCGACGCCCAGCGCCTCACAGATGGCGTCGCTCATCAG
>JBMCBU010000139.1:0-4933 GCA_048623335.1 Halapricum sp. | reverse complement strand
GATCGCCTCGACCGACCGGTCAGTAGTTTCGACGTTGGTGATCGCCCGCCCGACCATCTCCGCGATGTGGGCGTCACTTCCGGCAGTCATCGGAATCCCGTGTTCGGTCGCGAACTGTCTGGCCTGACGGTTGGCGTAGCCGGTCAACAGCCGGGAATTGTAGACCTCGATGGCGTCGGCACGGGCGAGATCGGCACGCGAGATCGCGGCCATCACGCCGCTGCGCGACTCCTGAAACGGGTGGGGGACGACGGCGATTCCACCCTGGTCGTGGATCCGATCGAGCGTCTCCACGAACGGCAACCCCCTTGGAATCGCCTCGGAGATTCCCAACGCGAGCACGTGTCCTGCTGCGGTTGTCACCTCCATCCCGGGAATGCCGACGAGATCGTACTCGGGCGCTTTCTCGGTGGCCTCGAGACTCGCGGCGAACTCGTCGTGGTCGGTGATCGCGAGGGCATCCAGCGACGCATCCCGTGCACGTGCCAGGATGTCATCGACGGAGTCTCGCCCGTCGTAAGAAAGCGAGGTGTGGACGTGAAGCTCGACCGAGAGCACGACCGTGGCTTCGACGCGACCGATCAAAAACTGCTCGATATCGGACTGTCCGGAACCGTTGCTGTGGCACACGCCACCATAGACTGCGATAGTCTCCGGTAGCGGAAGGTTGAAGACCGAAACGGGGCCACTGGAAGGCAAGGATGGCGACGCCAGTACCGCTACAGGCGATTGACAGCTTTTTGCTGAAGTACAACGTCGGGGACGCGTTACTGCTGGTTTTCGGTCTGGCACTCGTTGTCGCGCTTCTCGTCCGATCACGCAAGGTGCTGGCGTTGCAATCGGGAATCTTCGGCGTGATTTTCGTCGCGACACCGACATCTGCACTCGTCGCAGCCGAAAACAGTCTACTGAGCGAGCCGATCGCGTACAAGTCGCTCGGTTTGGTCCTCGTGTTTGCCGCACCGGTGCTGTACGTGACTGCCCGCAAGTGATAGCGCCCGACCCCGGGTTCGAAGCCTACTCGAGTTTGCCGAGTGCCGCGAAGAAGTCGAGCGACGGGCCGGCAACGTGGACGCTTTCGGCAGCCTGTCCGAGCGTGACCCGTGACGGCGTTTCGATGTCCCGAGAGACGCGTCCGTCGCTGACGACAGTCGCGCCGTCGTCGCCTTCGACGTGGATCGTGATGTCGCTGTCTTGCCCGACGACGAGCGGGGGCATCTCGAGCTCGGCGGCCATCTCCGTGACGACGAGCGCCTCGACGTCCGGGTGAACGAGCGGCCCTGCTTCGCTGAGATTGTACGCGGTGCTGCCGGTCGGTGTCGCGACGAGGACACCGTCCGCGTGACCACTGGTGTAAAGCGAACCGTCGATCCGGACGGTGACGCCGACACCGTTGCCGTGGCCGCGCTGTGGCCCCTGGATGACGACCTCGTTGAGCGCGGGTGGCAGCGTCCAATCCTCGCCGCTGGCTCGCACGCGGGAGATCCGTCTGACCGGTGTCTCCCCGGTCTCGCGGAGGTCGTCGACGACGTCGTGGATCGTGTCGATGGCGTCGTCCGGTGCAATCGCGTTCAGGAATCCCACCTCACCGAGATTGACGCCCATGATCGGCGTATCGCCGACGCCGCGAGCCGCAAAGAGGAACGTCCCGTCACCTCCGATGCTGACGACCAGATCGCAGGTTTCGAGTTCTTCGATCGCGATAGAGTCGGGTTCGAACCGTTGGCTGCCACTCGACCCGTACCCCCGACCACGCTCTTCGGAGAGGGCCGCTGCTGTGACTGAATCGACCAGCACGTCCACGTCGTCCCGGAAACTCCGGCCGATGGCTTCGACGAGCGACTGTGCGCGCGGATTCCCCTTCTGAGCGACGATCCCGAGTTGCATACCCACGGAAGTTAACAGCGCCGACAGATAAAGCCACGCGGACCGCGGTCGTCGCACGAATACATTTAATTCATCGAGGGATAATAGAGGGATATGGCCAACGGCCGTGGTGGCTGTAGATGAGCGACGACGACTGGTTCGAGAGCGCATTCGAAGCGGACGAAAACGCCACAGAACGGTCGTCCGAAGACGGGCAAGACACGTCCGAGCCTCCCTTCGAGGAGGAGCGTACTGGACAACGAGGAGATACGACTGCGGTCGACACCGAGACGGACGAGCAGGTCGCCGGGACAGACACGGACGGGACGTCTGTTGACACCGACACAGGCGACAGTACTCCCGGAGAGCGAGACCCATTCGACAGCGACAGCGACCCGTTCGCCCCGGGGGAGTCGGATTCGGGCGGGTCGCTGTTCGAGGACGACTTCGCGAGCGCGATGCAAAACGCGGGTCCGGGCGGGAGTGGTGGGGAAACCGAGGACTTCGAAGACGAGGAGTTCGAATCAGAGATTCCCCGGATCGACCTGGGGATCTCCGGGCTGGACAGGATGATCCAGGGTGGCATCCCGAAACGACATCTGATGGTCGCGATCGGGGCACCCGGGACCGGGAAGACGACGTTCGGCCTGCAGTTTCTCAATCACGGGCTCAAGCAGGGCGATAAGGCCGTGTTTATCACGCTCGAACAGAGCCGGCAGGCGATCATCGAGACCGCCGACGAACGCGGCTGGGAGTTCAGTCGCTACGAGGCCGACGACGACCTGGCGATCGTCGACTTGGACCCAGTCGAGATGGCAAACAGCCTCGACAACATCCGCGGCGAGCTCCCGGAGTTGATCCGGGAGTTCGACGCCGAGCGACTCGTGCTGGACTCGGTGTCGCTGCTCGAGATGATGTACGACGACCAGTCCAAACGCCGGACTGAAGTGTTCGATTTCACCCGCTCGCTCAAGGAAGCCGGTGTCACGACAATGCTCACGAGCGAGGCCAGCGAGGACAATCCCTACGCGTCCCGTCACGGAATCATCGAGTATCTGACCGACGCCGTCTTCGTCCTTCGGTACGTTCGCGGTGACACCCAGGAGACGCGTCTGGCAGTCGAGATCCAGAAGATCCGCAACGCCAACCACTCCCGGGCGACCAGGCCCTACGACATCACGCTCGAAGGCATCGACGTCTACCAGCAGGCCAGCATCTTCTAGAAACTTGTTTGCCGGGGGACTACATACGGGAGTGACAATGGAGCTGGAGTCGGTCCCCGGCGTCGGAGCCAAGACCGCCGAGGCGCTTGCGAGCCTCGAGGACGCCGAACGCGCGCTCGCGGAGGGCGACGTGGCGACGCTGGCCCGCGCACCGGGGATCAGCGAGGGCCGAGCAGCGCGGATCGCCCGCGCCGCGATACAGACACGACACGACGACCACGGCGACTTCCTCGCGACCGACCGCACGCGCGAGATCTATCGTGAGATACTCGGACTGTTGCAGGAGCGCACTGTCACCGACGACGCCGCGGCCCGCCTGCGAACGCTCTATCCGAGCGCCGCCCCGAGCCGCATCCGCGAGGTCCAAGAGTTCACGCGCGAGGCCCTCTCACGGCAGCCAGACCCAGCGACCCTCGACGCGCTCTCGGGCGTCGAACCCCTCGAAGCGCCCGGCGACGTTCGGGTCCGGGACCGATGTCTCGTCACCGCCGACGCCGAACGCTACGCCGAGGCGCGCGAGGCGATCCCCGAAGTCAGCGTCGAGGTCGTCGAAGACACCCGCCAGCTCGCCGAACTGGCCCGAAGTTACGCGACGGTGATCGTCCTCGACGAGGAGTTCGCCGGCGTCGACCTCGAGGGCGACGTGCGAGTGCAGCCGGACGCGCTCGATCGGCCCGAATCGGTCGTCCCGGAGCGGACGCTGTCGTTTTTCGCCGCGAACCGCAGGTCACTACAAGCTGCGATCGCCGTCCACCGGGCTGCCGACCTGGAGTCGCCCTGCGATCTGGACACGCTCGAATCAGCACTGGAGATGCTCGATTCGGACGGGACTCCCCGAGGGGACGACGAACTGGATCGACTGACGACGGCCGTCGACGACCTCGACGTAGCCGTCTCGACCGCCGAGTCCGTCGCCAACGATCGTCTCCGTGAGGCGATCGAGGAACGGGACGTGACAATCGAGGGGACGGATCTGCTCTCGCTTGTCGAGCGCGGTGCCGGCGTCGACTCGCTGCTCTCGCGGGAGCTGGCCGACGAGTACGACGCAGCAGTCGCGGCCGCACGCGAGCACCTGATCGACGCGCTTGAGCTTGCGGAGACCGAGGCTATCGCCCGCCGGGCGTTCCCGGACGAACCGACCTATCCCGTCGAACACACCGAGGACGTGGTCGCCAGGCTACGCGAGGAGCTGACGACTACCCGCGATCGGCGTGCGACCCGCCTCAAGCGCGATCTCGCGAACGAACTGGCGGATCTCCGGAAGGCCGCCGAGGACCTCGTCGACGCGGCACTCGAACTCGATGTGGAGTTGGCGGTCGCCCGCTTCTCTGCGGACTTCGGATGTACCCTGCCGGTGATCGACGAACTCGACGAGTCTGACGATGTGGGTCCCCTACCGGAACCAACTGACACAGTCGATTGTGGCGTCGCGATCGAGGGCGGTCGATCGCCACTTTTGGACGTCTCCTTCGAGGCGGTCGAGCCGGTCGACTACCACGTCTCGGGGGTTGCCCTGCTTTCAGGAGTCAACAGCGGCGGGAAGACCTCGACACTCGATCTCATCGCGGTCGTGGTCGTACTGGCGCACATGGGATTGCCCGTACCCGCCGACGCCGCTCGCGTAACGCGGATCGACGAGCTCCACTACTACGCCAAGACACAGGGAACGCTAGACGCCGGCGCTTTCGAGTCGACACTTCGGGAGTTCGGCGACCTCGTCACCGGCGTCGCCGAGGACCGCGAGACGCTGGTGCTGGTCGACGAGATGGAGAGCATCACCGAACCGGGAGCGAGCGCGAACATCATGGCCGGGATCCTCGAAGCCCTCGAAGAACGGGGCGCGA
>JBMCBU010000138.1:0-4968 GCA_048623335.1 Halapricum sp. | reverse complement strand
GCGGACAGACCAATACCTGAGTGGCTCTGTCGACGGCGAGACGCTGGTCGTCGACGGCGGACAGACCAATACCTGAGTGGCTCTGTCGACGGCGAGACGCTGGTCGTCGACTGGGGACGAACGCCTGAACGCCTACAGACCGCCGATGTCGAGGTCGACGCCCCAGCGCTGGTCGTTGTACTGGCGCTGGCGCTCGCTGTCGAACTGTCTTTCGATCGTCCGGCGGAGAGTCTCTTTTCCCTCGCGATCGATGCGGGCGAGTTCGTCGGCCTTGGCCACGGCCAGCGGTGGCCCGCGTTCGGCGGCGATCTCGCCGAGTACGTGGCGAGTCAACGCTTCTCGGGTCTCTTCGTCCCGTGTGACCGCATAGGGGGCCTCGATCCGGTAGGTCACGTCCAGGCGGGGGTCGTGGACGACGAAGAAGGTCACCTCGTAGGCCGTTCGATCGAGGTTCATCTCCAGTCCGAGACCGCCACCCTGCGTCGAGAGCGGTCGGTCGGTGCCGAGTCGCGACCGGAACCAGTTCGTACAGGTGAGCGCGTCGGTCCGGAGTTCGCCCTCGCCGTCACGACGGGCGAGCACCTGCGAGAAAAACGCCGCGTCGTTGGCCCACGGGGCGTTCGTCTCGGATCGGACGGCCCGCGTGATAGCGTTGCTCGCGCTGTTTTTGACGAACCCGACCAGCGGTACGTCTTTACCGACGAACGTCTCGACCAACTCGACGTAGTTCTGGATCACGCCGCGCGGGCGCTCGTGGTCGCGAAGCAGCGTCGCCAGTTCGGGATGACGGTCGGCCCACTTCAGCAGTCCAGTCGGGTAGATCGGTCCGTCGAGGATCAGCAGGTCCTCGACTACGTCGGCTTGCAACCTCGCGTGGTGACTTTCCGCGAGGTACAGCGCCAGCGCGTGGACGACCGTCTGGGCGTAGCGGTCGACCCGCGGCACCTCGATGATCCGTTGGCGAGTGTAGCCCTCGTCGTAGGCCAGCCACTCCCCGCCGAGGTCGAGTGTCGCGTCGTTCGTGTGTGCGCTGACGACCACGGTTCGAGCTCGGTGGAGATCCAGGTCCGACGGGACGGCACTCATCGCGGCCTGAGCGACGTCCAGCACCAGCCCATTCTTGAACGTCGTGGGGTTGATCGTCCCCGAGTCCAGCCCGTGCTGGGTGGGAAACGGCGACTCGGCGAGCGCGGCGTCCTCCAGATCGATCACCCGACGGCGTTGCTCACCCAGCGGTTCGAGCACAGGCTCGCCGTCGGCGTACAACGGATCGAGAAACTCCTCCCAGACCGTCTCGGCCAACCCCCGGTGGTCGGTATCGCTCACGCCCCGCCCGAGTTGGCCAGCGAGCCGTGCGATCCCTTCGATGTGCACCGGGTCGAGTGTCATGATTCACCTTTTGGGGGACGAAGGGAAAACAGCGGTGGTCGAAAGCCGAGGCTCACAATCGTCACGGTCCCGGCCAAGCGGAGAGACAGTGTCTGGACGCCCGTACTGACCGCCCAGCCGGAACCGAGCTGCCCGCCGATCCACCAGAATCCCCCGCCGCGG
This sequence comes from Halapricum sp., assembly GCA_048623335.1. Classification (GTDB taxonomy): domain Archaea; phylum Halobacteriota; class Halobacteria; order Halobacteriales; family Haloarculaceae; genus Halapricum. Next base: position 3,417 of record JBMCBU010000138.1, on the reverse strand, counting down.
GAGGCCACGTACCGTCTCACAGTGATTCGTGTCGTGACTTCCCGGTACGACCGTCCGCCGGAGGACTCGCGGAGCTCGCCTTCCAGCCCTCGTTCATTCCAGTCACGACGACGCCGTGCGGTCGCTCCGGAACGGACCGACAAAATCACGATCAGTCGTGTTCGCTCGACTCGGAGTGATCCCTGAGATTGCGGTTGACCGCTTCGGCGACCTCCTCGAACTCCTGCATGGTGACGTCGTCAGTCGTCAGGAGGACGCCCGCGCGCTCGGTGCCGACCCGCAGGAGGTAGCCGTTCTCGAACGCCCGGATGGTGAACCGATAGGTCCCGAGTTCGGTCCCGCTCGACTGGTAGGCGGTGTCCGTGTCCCGATAACCGCGCCACTCGTGACCGACGAACGTGTCGAGGTCGGCGTCGCGTTCGAGATCGCGACGGAGATACAACTGCTCGAAGTCCGAGCGGGTGAAGTACGTCACCGAGCGCAGACTGTCGCCGGTCGCGGTGCGCGCGATCGAGACGAGTTCGTCGGCCAGCGTCTCCGAAAGGATCGTCGCCATGGTCTGATCGACGACAGCCGCCTACAAAAATCTCCCCTCGAGTCCCAGCGTTCCGGCAAGATATGAAGAACTATTACGCTGGCGAGTCAACTTTTCTCGCATGGACGTCGGACTCGTAATTCTCGACGGCTGGGGACTGAACGACGACGAAACCGCCCGCGACGCCGTACGCGCCGCGGACACGCCGAACTTCGATGCCTACTGGGAGGCGGGCGCACGCAACCGCCTCGAGGTGTCGGGCCGGCGCGTCGGTCTCCCCGAAGGTCAGATGGGCAACTCCGAGGTTGGCCACCTGAACATCGGCGCGGGCCGTGTGGTCAAGCAAGCCACCACCAGGATCACCGACGACATCGAGGACGGGAGCTTCGTCGAGAACGACGAACTCGTCGCGGCGATGGACTACGCCGACGACCACGACGGGAAGGTCCACTTCCTCGGACTGGTCTCCGACGGCGGGGTCCACTCCCGACAGACACACCTGCACGCGCTGATCGAGATGGCTGCCGACCGCGGCGTCGAAGCGGTCACTCACGCGTTCATGGACGGCCGTGACACATCCCCGACAGGTGGTGAAGGATACCTGACCGAACTGCAGGCGGTCATCGACGAGAACGGCACGGGTGACGTGGCGACCGTGACTGGCCGGTACTACGCGATGGACCGCGACCAGAACTGGGAGCGCACAAAGCGTGCCTACGACGCCATCGTCTCGCGTGAGGGCGATTATCACGCCGAGACCGCGGTCGAGGCGGCTACCGAGTCCTACGAGCGCGACACGACCGACGAGTTCATCGAGCCGACGACGGTCGAGGGCGGTGAGGCGCTCGAGAACGGCGACGCCGTGATCTTTTTCAACTTCCGGTCGGATCGGGCCCGCCAGCTCACCCGGATGCTCAACAACATCCGGCCCGAGGACTGGGAGTACGACCTGAAGCCGCCGGAGACGTACTACGTCACCATGACCCAGTACGACAAGACCTTCGACGTGCCGGTGGCCTATCCGCCCCACCAGCCCGAGAACACCCTCGGCGAGGTCGTCTCCGAGGCGGGCGGAACCCAGCTTCGGCTCGCGGAATCGGAAAAATACCCCCACGTCACGTACTTCCTCAACGGTGGCCGGGAGGTCGAGTTCGAGGGCGAGATGCGCGAAATCGTCCAGAGCCCGGACGTGCCGACCTACGACCATCAGCCCGAGATGTCCTGTGCGGAGGTGACCGATACCGCGCTGGAGTACATCGAGAGAGAGGACCCCGATATGATGGTCCTCAATTACGCGAACCCGGACATGGTCGGTCACACGGGCGACTTCGACGCCGCGGTCGCGGCCGTCGAGGCGGTCGACGAACAGCTGGGCCGGATCGCCGAGGCGGTCATGGACGCCGGCGGCGACCTGCTGATCACCGCTGACCACGGCAACGCCGACGACATGGGCACCGAGGACGCTCCCCACACCGCCCACACGCTCAACGAGGTCCCCATCATCTACCTCGACGAGAAGGGAACCGACGGCGGTCGGTCGGTGCGGGGCGGCGGGACGCTCGCCGACATCGCGCCGACGATGCTCGAACTCATGGCTATCGATAAACCCGAAGCGATGACCGGCGAGAGCCTGCTCGAGTAGGCCTGTCGGCTGTACGTTCTAGCGATTTTCGCGACGGTCTCGAACGTCGACAGCGACGATGTTACCAGATCATGGGAACAGTTGACACGTTATTTCGTGTTGGCGCCGTTATATATCTACCATGATGGTCGAGACGATCTTGGTCCCGACGGACGGAAGCGAACACGCACAGCGCGCGGCGGCGTACGCGATCGCGCTGGCCGAACGAGAGGACGCGACAGTCCACGCCCTGTACGTCGTAGACACGGACGATTTCGGGGAACCGGCTCTGAGCAGCGCCGAGATCGTCGTCGTCAACGAGGAAGATCGGGGACGGAAAGTGCTCGAGGCAGTCGCCAAGGCGGCAGAGAACCGCGACGTGCCCGTCGAAACGTGCTGTGAGCACGGCGAGCCAGCAAGCACAATCGAAGCGCACGCGAACGAAGTCGGCGCAGACCTCATCGTCATCGGCAAACGCGGCGCGACGCACAAACGCTGTGAGGGGACAGTAACCCGAACACTCCGAGGTGAAGACGACCGACTCATCGTGGTATGAGACACTGCATGGTATTGAAGACCATCAGATGGTAATGAGCGTAACCCTTATCACTCTGAAGGGTGTATATGGAGATACAGAAGACAGGGGACGACGACAGCCGCCCGGACTGTCGCCCCCGTCACTGGAGATAAAACCATGACAGACAGCTACACAACCCCGGTTTCGACCGTGTTCGAACTGCAGCGACGATCGCTCGCGAGCAGCCAGCAGGCCCTCGAGCAGAGTCTGGCGTTCCAGCAGCGAATGAGCCAGGCGATGATCGACTCCGTCGAGAGTCAGGCTTCGGCCCAGCGTCGCGGCGTCGAGCTGACCCGGACGATGTTCCACAGCTACTTCGATGCGGTCAAGGCGACCGTCCCCGGCTCCGACGCGGCCGTCGAACAACTGCGTGAGGCGGTTGATGAGCAGATCGACTTCCTGTTGGAGAACCACCAAGAGGTCTTCGAGACCATCGAGACTGAAGTCGCCGACGGTGTCGACACCTACGACGAACTCTCTGTGGAGTACGTCGATACGCTGGACGAGCAGATCGAGATGTTCGCCGAGGCACACGAGGACCTCGAGTCCCAGTCCGTCGACGCTGCCGAGCAGATGGGCGATCTGTTCGAGGACTTCAGAGAACAGACCGAAGAGATCCAAGCGCAGATCCAGGACGTCCAGCAGCGGGCCACCGAGGCCGTCGACGTCGAGATCGAAGACTGA
>JBMCBU010000137.1:0-5079 GCA_048623335.1 Halapricum sp. | reverse complement strand
GCTCCTCGCAGAACGGGCGTGCCGGGATTCGAACCACGCCCGAGAACCTGCGCTTCGCGCAGAACCTCGGTCTACCTCGAATCCCGGTTCCGGCTCGGTCGACGGTTCGCGCCGCTCACCGTCTCCCTGCACGGGCGTGCCGGGATTCGAACCCGGGATCGAGAGGTTAGGAACCTCTCGCCCTGTCCGCTAGGCCACACGCCCTCACACGGGGATCCACCGCGGTCGGAAAAAATGCTTGCGCTCTCGCGTCCGAGCCTTTATTCACATCACGTCCTGAACACAGGATATGCCTGACGAACCCACACGGCGGAGATTTCTCGGCTCGCTTGCGGCCGGTGCGGGGTTCGCGCTCGCTGGATGCGCGAGTGCGCCAGCAAGCGATGCGAACGCCCCAGAGACGAACGTCACCGAACTGGAACCACTGGCGACCCCGGACGATCTGGGGGAGCCGTCCCGGTTCACAGAGGTCTACCGGTCAGTCAGGGACTCGGTCGTGGAAGTCCGTGTCCAGACTGGAACGGACGGCGGCCGCGGTACCGGCTGGATCTACGACACGGACGGCCGTCTGGTGACCAACGAACACGTCACCAGAGGCGCTACTGAGGTATTCGTCCGGTTTCGAACGGGAGACTGGCGACCGGCCGAAGTCCTCGCGGAGGACGTCTACAGCGACCTCGCTGTCCTGGTACCCGAGAGCGTCCCCTCGTCGGCGACAGCACTCTCGCTCAGAGAGCAAGACCCGCCGATCGGCGAGGAAGTGATGGCCATCGGCAATCCATTCGGCTTCTCCGGGTCGGTCTCCTCGGGGATCGTCAGCGGCCTCGATCGCTCGCTCCCCGCCACAGACGGCGGCCAGTTCTCCATTCCGGACGCGATCCAGACCGACGCTGCAGTCAACCCGGGGAATAGCGGCGGCCCGTTGGTCGATCTACGGGGACAGGTCGTCGGCGTGATCAACTCCGGCGGCGGCGACAACATCGGGTTCGCGATCTCGGGAGCGCTCGTCTCGCGAGTCGTTCCCCGACTGATCGAAGACGGCGAATACAGCCACTCGTACATGGGTATCACGCTCAGGCCAGTCACGCCTGACGTCGCCGAACAGGCCGGCCTCGAAGAGGCGAGCGGCGTCTACGTCGCCAGCGCGATGGAAGGCGAACCAGCCGACGGCGTCTTAGAGAGCGGCGACGTCATCGAGCGGATGGGCGGCCAGGCGATCCCGACCGAACAGGCACTGTCGACGTTCCTCGCGCTTCAGACGAGCCCCGGCGATACGATCGAAATCGAGATCGTCCGCGATGGCCGCCGCGAGACCGTCTCGTTGACGCTCGGTGAACGACCGGCGCCACAGCTCCCGAGTTGATCTATCGGTACAGCGTCGAGTGGATCACTTCTCGTTGCCGTTGACCTCGCTTTTCAGATCGTCGAAGGCCGCGATGCGCTCGGCGTGCGCGTTGTGCTGGTGGATCGACTCGTCGTTGGACTGTTTCATGCGGACGATCGCGTCGTCGTCCAGGTCGGGATAGTGTTCGACGACACCTTCGGCCATCGACCGGACGCAGTCCTCGACGAACTTGGCGTCGCTGTGTGACTGGTAAGTCATGTGATCTTCGTCTGGACGCTTTGCCAGGTTGTAGATCCGGGCGCTCATCGACTCGCGAGCGATCTCGATGAGTTCGTTCAGATCGACCGGCGGATCGCCATCGGTCTCGACCGTCAGCGTGGCGTGCCCGCGCTGGGAGTGGCCCGGCTGGGGTACCTTCTCGAGGAACTCGTTGATGACTCCCTCTTCGACGTCGAGATCGGTCAGCGTCTGTCGAGCGCGAGCGACAGACATCCCCTGACTGCAGGGACAGACTGTCATGCCCGTGACTTCGGCACCGATCTCCTCGCGAGTTCCGTCCGCGGTGGCCGTCGCGGAGGCGATGATGGTGGCTGTCGACTGGGTCGGTTTGTCGCTCTCGGGCGTCTGCTCGCGCGTGACGTACTCGGCCTCCATGCGCACTTCGGCCTGAGTCGTGTAGTTGTGTTTCTCCAGCAGACGCTCGGCTGCCTCGCCACAGACGTTCTCGACACGGTAGACCTCCTCGGCGACGGCGGCCTCCAGCGTCTCGTCGATGACCTCCATGTTTCGAGACATGTCGGCGCCCTTCCGCCAGGACGGCAGGTCGACGAACACTTCGAACTCGGCCATCAGGACGATCGGTCGCTTGTCCTCGCGGCCGAGTTTGACGAGTTTCTCGACGCCGGTGACGCCGACCCGATTCAGTCCCACGGTCACGTCCGGACTGGTCGCTTGGACGTCCGGCAACTGTTTGCTCATTCGGACCACTCTAGGGAAGAACCGACGTTATGGGTTTCGGAAGCGACACTACCTTGGTGGTCCGAAACGGTCGTCAACCGGGAGTCTCGTCCGGAAGCGGTGGGTTCGGGTTGAGCTCGCGGAACATCGCGGCAAACGCATCGTCGTTGAACGCCGAGAGCGTCTCGTCGAGTGCCTTGCGGACTGCCTCACGACGCTCGGTGAGTTCGACGAACTCCTCGCTGTTTTCCAGCTCGGACTGACTCTTGTTGGCTTGCAGCGTCGCGAGTTTGCTCGTCAACGAGTAGAACTCCTGGAATTGTTCGTCGTATTTCGCGCAGATGAACAACCGCTCGACGGTTTCGAATAGCTCCGACCGTGAGACGGGCTTCGTGAGATAGTCGTCGAAGGACATCTCGATGATAGAAAAATCCGGATCGACGGCGGTCACCATCGCGACGCGCGTTTCGACCCCCGCCGACCGCAACGACTGCAACACCTCGTCGCCCGACATCCCCGGCATCCGGCGATCCAGCAACACGACATCGACCGTGTTGTCGATCTCGTCTAGCGCCTCCTGGCCGCCGTATGCCGTCCGGACCGCGTATCGCTCGCGCAACTGCGCGGCGTAGGCATCCGCGACGTCCGGTTCGTCGTCCACGACGAGGACCGTCTGCGTCCCACCGGATGACATTGAATATCTGAGTCACGTTCGTCAATGATAAAAAACGTTCCGGCTATTGGTCGCCCCGGTAACACGATCGGCAGGTCCGTCCTGCGATTTGCCAGGATAGGTGCGGGTTCGTGGCCGTGTCGCACCGCCACCGTTATGCCGTCCGGCCTGCCAGTAGAGAGCATGAGTTCGGACCTGACTGCGACACTGTACACGAGCGAAGGCGACATCGACGTGCGACTGTTCGAAGAGCGTGCGCCGCGGACGGTCGAGAACTTCGTCAATCTGGCCGCGCACGACCCGGCGGCCGACGACGACCCCGGCGTCGAGACGACGACGTGGGAAGACCCCGAGACGGGCGAGATCCGCGGTGACTCCCTGTACGCGGGCGTGGAGTTCCACCGCGTGATCGAGGACTTCATGATCCAGACCGGAGATCCGCTCGGCAACGGTCGCGGCGGTCCCGGATACACCTTCGACGACGAGTTCCACGAGGAACTACGCCACGACGGCCCTGGCGTGCTCTCGATGGCAAATCGCGGCCCGAACACCAACGGCTCGCAGTTTTTCATCACGCTGGCGGCACAGCCGCATCTCGACGACAAGCACCCGGTCTTCGGCGAAGTGACCGACGGGATGGACGTCGTCGAAACCATCGGCTCAGCCGATACCGACATGAACGACTACCCGACCTCACCGATCACGATCGAGCGCGTCGAGATCCACGACTGACAGTTGCTATCGACCGTCGCTTCCGTGCGGTCGCACCGGTACATCGTTGGAGGAACCACTACGACCCGGTGTCGCCACGTTGGGGCGCTGCTCCGACCGGCCTGAAGACGCCCCGATCGCGCTCGCTCGTCCCCAAAGCGTTCCAAACCGTTTATACTGGGCGGGGGGTAACGACGCTACATGGCGAAAGAGCAGACAGAGGTTCGCGACCTCGACGAGGGGAGTTACGTCATGATGGACGAGACGCCGTGCAAGATCACCAGTTACAGTACGGCCAAGCCGGGCAAACACGGCAGTGCGAAGGCCCGCATCGAGGGCAAGGGCGTCTTCGACAGCAAGAAGCGATCGCTCTCTCAACCCGTGGACGCGAAGGTGTGGGTACCGATCATCGAACGCAAGCAGGGTCAGGTCGTCAACGTCGACGGTAACGAGATCCAGGTGATGGACCTGGACACCTACGAGACGTTCGTGATGGTCAGTCCCGACGAGGCCGACCTCAGTCCCGACGACGAAATCGAGTTCCTCGAGTACGAGGGCCAGCGCAAGATCGTCTGAATGGCCGGGTTGCCGGGCGCACACGCCGACCGCTCGGAGGCCGATTACGTCGTCGTCGGCGCACCGCTGGACCGCTCGACGACGTACCAGCCGGGGACGCGGTTCGGCCCGCGGCAGATCCGTTCCGTTACCGAGTCCTTCGAGGACTACGACCACCACACCGACAGCCGCTTCACCGAGCTCGCGGTCCACGACCACGGCGATGTCCGCCCCGGCGGGGACGTCGAGGAGTACCTGACGTTCCTCGAAGGCGTCCTGAGCGACGCCGACCGCGACGGCGCGGTCCCGCTCGTGCTCGGCGGCGAGCACACGGTCACCGTCGCGGCCGTCCGGGCGTTAGAGCCGGACGTGTTCGTCTGTCTGGACGCGCATCTCGATCTTCGCGAAGCGTTCGGCGGCGATCCCTACAGCCACTCGACGGTCACTCGTCACGCGCTGGAAGTCGCCGACGAGGCTGTGATTCTCGGCGCGCGTGCCGGCAGCGAACGCGAGTGGAGGCGTGCGAGCGAATCCGACGTGACGGTCGTGCCACCGGCGGAGGTGCCCGACTGGAAGCCGACGCTCGACCGGGCGGTCTACCTGAGCGTGGACATCGACGCGGCCGATCCCGGATTCGCGCCGGGAACCGGCACGCTCGAGCCGTTCGGTCTCGACCCGGCCACGATGGGACGCGTCGTGCGGACGGTCGCGCCCCACGCCGTCGGTGCCGACGTCGTCGAAGTCAACGACCAGGACGACGACCAGGCCGCCGTCCTCGGGGCGAAGCTCGCCCGGTCGTTCGTCTTCGCACACGCGGACGCCAAACGATAGGGTTCTG
>JBMCBU010000136.1:0-5106 GCA_048623335.1 Halapricum sp. | reverse complement strand
TACGTCGAGTTCGTCCCGCGCGAACGGCCGGAATTCGACGTACGGACGGTCGAACATGACGTGCCCCGCGACGGAACTGGATACCTGACTGTGAACGTCACCAGCGCGGTCCCGCGCAACATCTCCGAAACGACGGTTACGGCGACGTCTCCCGATTCGGAAGTCTATCTGGGTTCGGAGGGATCGCCGTCCGGAACCACGTTCGTCGAGGCGTGGGAACCCGGCGAGGGCAAACAGCTCACTTTCCGACCGGGGACGACTGCCGACGCCGTCGCAAACCGAACCTATCCGATCGAGTTGCAGTTCGACTATACCGACAGCGAGGACAACGACAACACCCGGAGCGAGTACGTCCGGTTCGCCCCTCGCGAGCGACCACAGTTCGTCGTCGAGTCGATCGATCACGACGTGCCGGTCAGTGACACGGGGACGATGGCACTGACGCTGCGCAACGAGGGGCCGGTCAACGCGACCGACGCGACTGTGGCGGCCAGCTCGACCGACGACGCGCTGTTCTTCGGGACCGGTGGTGCACAGGAGCCGGTCGAAGCTCCCGGCGGGGTTTCCTTCGAGCCGCCCGAGACGGGTACCCCAACCTCGGAAGCGTACGTCGGCGACTGGCCAGTCGGCGAGACCCGAACCGTGACGCTTCGCGGCGGCTTCGACGAGAACGCCATCCAGCAGGCCTATACCGCGGATGTCGCTGTCGACTACGAGAACGAGAACGGCGACGACATGCCCGATCGAACGACGACAGTCGGGATCGAACCGGCGCCCGAGCAGACGTTCGACTTCGAGCGCGTCGAGGGCGACCTCTACGTCGGCGAAGAGGGCGATCTCGTCGGCGAAGTCACGAACCGCGGAAACCGAACCGTCGAGGGTGTCGTCGTCACCGTCGAGAACGACCGCCAGGCGATCGACTTCTACAACACGCGCTACTCGATCGGGCGACTCGAACCGGGTGAGACGGAGACGTTCCGCTATCGCGTCGGCGTCACCGAGGAGGCCGAACACGGCCCGAAGCTGTTCGAACTCTCCGCGCGGTATCGCGGCAACGAGGACACGGTCAAGCAGTCGGACACGCGTGACCTCTCCGTCGACGTCCGGCCCGAGCGTGACGACTTCGCGATCGAACCGACTGACGGCGCGTTCACTTCGGGCGATTCCGGATCGTTGACGCTCACGGTCACCAACCAGCGAAACGAGACTGTCTCGAACGTCCAGGCGAAGCTGTTCACCGACGATCCGCTCGACAGCGGCGACGACGAGGCGTTCGTCTCGTCGCTCGAACCCGGTGAGTCGACACGGGTGACGTTCGACCTGTCGGTCGGCGGCGGCGCGATGGCCAAAAACTACTCCGTCTCGCTGGATTTCCGCTATGACGACGCCCGCGGCGAGAGTCAGCTCTCGGACACCTACCGCGTCCCCGTGACCGTGGCGGAGGCCGAGTCATCGATCGGCCCGCTGATCGTCGGCGGGATCGTCCTGGCTGTCCTCGTACTCGCCGTCGTCGCCTGGCGGTTCGGGCTCGTCGACCAGGTGCGTGAACTGCGCAGTTGACGACCATGATGCGTTCGAGTGCCCGACACAGGGGTGAGCCGCCGTGATCGACCACGAGTCGATAGTCGAGTCGCTCAACCACCAGATCGTCGACAACCCGGAACGGATCGTCGTCGCGTTTTTGCTCGCGACGGCGGTGTTCGCCGGTGGACTGGGCGGGGTCGAGATCGATTCGGGCACCGAGCGGTTCTTCGAGAGCGTCCCGGAGCACGACACCCAGCAGTACGTCGACGACCAGTTCGGTGCGACTTTCGAGACGGGCGAGGACACCACGCAAGTCGTCGTCACCGACGAGAACGTCTTCAGCAAACGCGCCGTGCTCCGGACGCTCGAACTACAGCAGACCCTCCACGCCGATCCCTCGCTGCGGGTCAGCGAGACGACCGGTCTCGCCACCGGCATCGCACAGGTGCTCGATCCTTTCGCGAGCACTCCCGAAGAGCGGATCCAGGCCGTCGAGACCGCGACGCCGGCGGAGGTCCGGGACGCCGCCATGACCCTGCTCGAACGACAACCACAGGTCCGACAGCTGTTGAGCGAAGAACGCAATCTCGAAGAACCGCGGGCGTCCGCGACGATCGTCGTCGTCAGCCACTCGGTGCCGGAAAGCGATCAGGCGACCCTGGAGGCCGTCCAGGAGCGGATCAAAGGGACGGCAGAGACGGCCGACGGCGACATCCAGGTCTTCGGCTCGGCGATCCAGGAGGCCGGGTTCGATCAGGCCATCTTCGAGTCGCTGTCGCTGATCGTTCCGACCGTGGTGGTGTTCATTCTGCTGTGTCTCGTGGCCGCCTATCGGGATCCGATCGACCTCCTGCTGGCGCTCGCGAGCCTGATCTTCGCGCTCGTGTGGACGTTCGGGTTCATGGGCTATGCCGGGATCAAGTTCAACCTCATGATGATCGCCGTCCCGGTCATCCTGCTCGGGGTCGGCATCGACTTCGGGATCCACGCCGTCAACCGCTATCGCGAGGAGCGAGTGAAGGGGATCGAACCGCGCGACAGCATGCTGGTCGCAAACGAACAGTTGCTGATCGCTTTCGTGATCGTCACGGTGACGACCGTCATCGGCTTTCTGGCGAACGTCACGAGCAAACTCGAACCGGTCGAGGAGTTCGGTCTCGTCGTCGCGGTCGGACTCGTGTTTACCTTCTTGGTGTTCGGGATCTTCCTGCCCGCTCTGAAACTCGCGACCGACCGTCGCCGGGACGCACTCGGGATCGGGCAGTTCTCGATCACGCCCTTCGGCGGCGAGGATTCGCGGCTCGGCGACGCGTTGCGATCCAGTGCCGTCCTCGCGAAGCGCCACCCGTTCGCCCTGCTGGCGGCGATCCTGCTTGTTACCGGCGCGGCCGGCTACTCGGCGACCAACGTCGAGTCGAAGTTCGAGACCGAGGACTTCCTGCCCTACGCCGATCACCCGCCACAGATCGAAGCCATCCCCGAGGAGATCGCTCCCTCGGAGTTCGAGATCACCGACACCTCTAACTACATCACGGACACCTTCGAGACGACCAACACCGAGCAGGTGACGGTCTACGTCGAGGGGCCGATGGAGCAGGCCAACGCGTTGCAGATCGTCCATCGTGCCGGTGAGGATCCGCCGTCGTCGTTCGTCCGCGAGGACGGGCGTGCGGTCTCAGAGGGGATCATCGGGGTGATCGACACCTACGCGAGCCAGGACCCCGAGTTCGCGGCGATGGTCGAACGCAACGACCTCGACGACGACGGCGTCCCGGACCGGCATCTCGGTGCGATCTACGACGAACTATCGCGTTCTACCGACGCCGACCAGGTCGAGCAGTACCTCACCGAGGATCGGCGTGCGACGAAAGTCGTCTACCAGGTCGAATCGAGCGCCACACAGAAGGAAGTGACCGAGGACGCACGCTCGTTCGCCGACGAAGTCCACTTCGACGCGGAGGCGACCGGCGATACGATCGTCTTCCGTGCGCTGACCGAGGCGCTGATGGAATCAGCGGTCGTGAGCTTTGCAGTCGCGTTCGGCCTGACGGCCGTGTTCCTCGTCGTCGTTTTCTGGCTGCTCGAAGACCGGTGGTCGCTCGGAGTGGCGACGATGGCTCCGATTCTCGTCGCGGTCGTGTTGCTCGTCGGGACGATGCCCGTCCTCGGTATCGCGTTCAACGCCTTGACCGCGACGATCCTGGCGATCACGATCGGACTGGGTGTCGCCTACTCCGTCCACATCGTCCACCGGTTCATCGACGAGTACGTCGAGCGCGGCGACGTCCACGAGTCGCTTCTGGTCACCCTCGGTGGAACTGGCGGTGGCGTCACCGCGAGTATGCTCACCACATCGGGTAGCGTCGCGTGCATGACGCTGGCCGTGAACCCGATCCTCGGGCAGTTCGGCCTGCTCACCGCGATCAGCACCTTCTACTCGTACGTCACCGCGATCGTCGTCCTGCCGCTGGCGCTTCGCGCGTGGGCACGCCTGTTCGGCTGATCGGACTTCCCCGCGTTGCTACTGTTCTCCGACGCGAACCGTCAGCACCGGGACTGGCGAGGTCCGGACGACGCGCTCGGCGACGCTCCCTAACAACAGGCGGTCGATCCCGCCGCGGCCGTGGGTTCCCATGACGATCAGATCCATGTCCTCGTCGTCGGCGTACTGGACGATTCGCCGACTCGGCGATCCCTCGGCGATCTGGCGTTCGACAGCCACGTTCTCGGCGTGGTCGTCGACCACATCGAGTGCCGTCGCCCCCTCGTCTTCGAGGATCGAAGAGATCGTGTCCCAGGACGTCTCCATCGGAAGGCTGTTGAGCGAGGCCGTATCGAGCACGTACAGTGCGTGCAGCGTCGCGTCGTGGTGTTCGGCCAACCCGACTGCGTGATCGACGGCTGGCGTCATCTCCTCGGAGCCGTCCGTCGGCAGGAGTATCCGATCGTACATACTATCACTCATGGCGGAACTGTCATAACTGTACCCGACGGCCGCCGGAGAGAACGACACAAACCGGATCGCGCGACTAGTGGAGTACGACGCTTTTGACCGCCCCGTTACAGGCGGGACACGAGTCCCGCTCGCGTGCGAACGCCCGACCACAGTCCACACACTCGTAGACCAGCAACTCGGGGTCGTCCTTTTCGGCCCGGTTCATCGCCCGTGAGACCTCGATCCCGAGTGCCATGTTCGTCACGATGCACCTACAACGTCAGAGAGCATAGTATTTGTTCAGTGGTAGCATACATATAACGGCCGTTGTAGCGGCTGTCGGCCACCCACCCGTCAACAGTCGTTGCTGATACTGGTGGCTGTGACATTTCGAAGGGATTCGGCACGAGGTGTGCCGAACATCTTTACGAACTTATAGCCACCGGTATGAACAGCGAGTAGCGCGGAGTCCCCTTCCTCAACGAGCAGTACGGTGAGACCAACGTTTCGACGCGACAGCGAGACACACGTCTCGACGCGACGGCGACCTTTTTTGTGCTGGCCAGCCGAACGTCCATTGATGAATCTCGACAACGAGGCCGAGGAACTCGCCTCCACCCTCGGCGCAGACAAACAGGAGGTCAAAC
>JBMCBU010000135.1:0-5137 GCA_048623335.1 Halapricum sp. | reverse complement strand
GTGCTCGGAGTCCGACCAACATAGGGATTGGCGTCGCCGGTCGGGGCCATACTCATAGGGATAAGCGTAGAAACCCACGGATTTCTCTCGGGAAATCGACATTCATCACTCGACCGGAGGTGGTATTGCTTCGATCGGCTACGCTACTCCCTCTCAGCCCAGAACGCGTCGTTGACGCGGCCGAACCATTATTTTGCTCGCTCACACAGACACACGTATGAGCGAGGACTGCATCTTCTGTCGAATCGTCGACGGCGAGATCCCCAGCCGAACCGTCTACGAGGACGACGCCGCGCTGGCGTTTCTCGACGCCAACCCCCTGACGATGGGCCATACGCTCGTCATCCCGAAAGCGCACCACGAACGCCTCGAAGATATCCCCGCCGGGGACGCGACCGGCCTCTATGCGGCCGTACACGAGGTCGTCCCCGCCGTCGAGGACGCCGTCGGCGCGCCCGCCGCGACCGTCGCGTTCAACAACGGCGAGGCCGCCGGCCAGGAGGTCCCGCACGTCCACGCCCACGTGATTCCACGCTCGGAGGGCGACGGGGCCGGGCCGATCCACGCGCTCTTCGAGTCCCGACCGGACCCCTCGGACGCCGACCTCGACGACGTCGCCGACGCCATCGCCGACCGACTGTGATCCGGGACAGTGTGGGCGGTGTCGACCCGCTGACTGCGACTAACAACGGCTGGTCTCTGCGCTCCCGCACCCACCCGAGAGTTAAGTAGACCCTTCGTTCCAGTTGGAGTGATGCAATCGAGCGGTGAACGGTTGTGTCCGGAGTGTCGGGGGACGCTCCGGATGGGGGAACAGGAGACTGTCTGTACCGACTGCGGCCTGGTCGTCGAGACGGACCGACTCGACCGCGGACCGGAGTGGCGGTCGTTCGACGAGGAGACTCGCCAGCGGACCGGTGCGCCGCTGACACCCGCCCGCCACGACATGGGGCTCTCGACGGAGATCGGTCGTGACAGCAATACACCGCCCGGGAAGCGACGCCGACTCGCGCGGATGCGAACGCAGCACCACCGGGCGAACGCCCCGTCGAAGGTCGCGCGCAACCGCCGGGAGGCCTTCATCGAGATTCGCCGGATGACCGGTCGGCTGTCGCTGCCGGATCCGATCCGTGACCGGGCCTGCGTGCTCTTTGCCAGTGCTCAGGAGGACGACCTCCTCCGGGGGCGCTCGATCGAGGGGATCGCGACGGCGGCGGTCTACGCCATCTGTCGGATCGCGGGGATCTCCCGCACGTTGGCGGAGGTGGCGGCGGTCTCCCGCATCGACCGCGGCCGGCTCAAGAACTGCTATGGGGTGCTCAACCGCGCGTTCGAACTCGAGACCGGTCCGATCGATCCCGCGGAGTACCTGCCGCGGTTCGCGACCGAGCTTGGTCTCGACGCTGCCGTAGAACGTCGCGCCCGGCAGTTGGCCGCACGAGCCGGAGACGAGGGAATCGCGAGCGGGCGCAACCCTGCCGGCGTGGCCGCGGCCTGCCTGTATACGGCCGCACGCGAGTCCGACGTGTCGATCACCCAGCGCGAGGCCGCCGACGTGGCGGACGTCGCAGCGGCGACGCTCAGAGCGACCTACCACGAGTTACGGTGAGTGGTGTCGAACTCGTCCCGTGGCGGTCCGAAACTGCGGTGTATTTAACCTTCCCGGACCGGAAGAGCGGTGTATGAGTACCGCGACGAAAATCGTCCTGGGAACGATCGTCATTTCGGCACTGCTGGCTATCGCACTGATCGTCAATACAGCCCTGGTCGCCTGATCGTGACTGGAGTACCTATGTATCACTATGTGCGCTCGCAGTCGAGCGATCAACACGGAATTGACTCACGATGGTCGCGATGATGTTCACCGAACGATCGTTGTCAGATGCCGTCGAACGGGTTCGCGCCGTCCACGCGCCCGGGGCACTCGTGGTGGACGTCGAGCAGGATTTCGAGACGCTCCCGCCGGCGCGCGCCGAACAGCTCGGCTTGTTTGTCGAGTCGCTGGATCTCTCGAGCTATCCACAGTCGTGGCTGCCGGCCGACGCCCCGGAAGCGCTTTCCACCTACGCCGGCGACACCTTCACCGTCGGTGCGCCCGGTGACGGCGGCGTCGCCTGGACGCGCCAGACCGACCCGCCGGTCGTGCTGGTCAAACCGCGGCTGTCGGGCTCGCCCGAGGCGTTCGTACAGTTCCTCCTCGCCGAGGCGCTGGTCCAGGTCGGACTCGGTGTCCCCGAGCACTTCCTCGGCTTTTTCGAGGACCGATATCGGGAGTTCGCATCGGCCGTCTCCGGGCGGCTCACCCCTTCCGACACGTATCAACTCGCTGCCGCGCTCTACGAGGGGTATCTCGGCTTGCACACCCGCCCGGTGTTCGCCGACTGGGCCGACGAGCAACCGCACCTCTATGACGCCTGGGTCGACGCCGGCGAGCGATTACAGCCACGGCTGTCGTCGCTCGTCTCGGACGTCGCCAGCGGCCGGACGGCCTTCAGCGACGCCGCAGAACTGGCCTGCAGTGCGATCAAACACGATCTGGATCCGCCGACGCCGTTCGGTGCGTTAGACACCGGTGCCTACCGCGAACACGGGGCCGACTACGCACTGACGTGGGCCGAGAAGACGCTGGGATGACGTGGGCGGCTATCAGACCACGACGACGCGGTCGTCCTCGCGTCGTAGCTTCCGGGTGACTTCCCCTTCGCGGTACTTGTGAGTCTCGCCCTGCTTGCCGACGATGATGAGGTTCGCACCGACTTCGTCTGCGACTTTCCGGATCTCCTCGGTTGGATCGCCGTGACAGCAGATCGTTTCGACCGGCACACCGTGCTTTTCTGCCGTGTCAGCGATCGCGCTGAGGATCTTCCGGCCGCGCTCTTTGCGTTCCTCGATGACGATCTCCATGCTGCTCAGTGCCGGCTCCCCCATCTCCCGAGTATCCACGACGAACAGCACGTGCAGCGTCGCATCCTCGCGCTGCGTGAGCGCTATCGCGTGTGCCGCGGCGCGCCGGGCGTGTTCGCTGACATCCACCGGGAGCAACACGGTCTCGATCGTCGCCCCCTTCTTCGAAGACGCACGGCTGTTCCGGGAACCCCCGTCACGCGCGCTTCGTGACGCCCGGTCGGTGCGGCCCCCGTGCGTGGATTCTTCTTCCGAAGCGCCTGGCTGTTGCTCCATTATGATCTCCGAATACAGACCGGTACTAGCCGGATAACCGTTCGCTGTCGTAGCCCAACCAGTTTATATTGGCTCAAAAAAGCCGGAGACGACTCCAGCGTCTGTCGACGCGAAGCCGCGAGCGCGGTTCGGGATGGATGTCTCCACCGCTCGCCAAGAGAGTGTGTACGGCGATGCGCTGCTGCCGACGGGCGAGGGCCAGAGCGCGAACGGTGCGCTCGGGCACGTCATCACGATCGCATCGCAGCGGGACGCGGCAGTGCACGTCCTGTAGGTCGTCGACACAGGGCTGGCGCGTTCCGGATCGCCCCCCGACACGCTCCGTGACGGGGATCGCAAGGCCGTGCGAGATATCGAGGTTGCCGGAACGCAAGCCGGGCTGACTGTCGTGACCGAGGTCGTGGAGTGGCGACTCCACGCGACGGGATCATGGACTACGCTTCCGGACGCGGCGTCGATGTGATCGTCGTGAGCGCCTCCAGACGGACCGGTCCGCCCGAGCTGGCCCACACGGTTCCGTGACCGCCCCATTTTTTCTGGTCGGCCACGTTTGGTCGGTATGGCCGAGTCTTCGAGCCCGACTCTGACCCTGATCGTCCTCGCCGTCGTCGTCGGCGTCGCACAGGCGCTGCTCGCAGTTGTCGGCGTCGATCCCTGGGCCCTCGCGCTCGCCTGGCCGCTTTCCGATCGGCCCTGGACGCTTCTAACCAGCGTCTTCGCACACGGCAGTCTCGGACACCTCCTGTCGAATCTGTTCGGACTGGTACTCGTAGGAGTGTTCCTCGAACGTCGGACATCGACTGCCAGGTTTTACACGTTTTTCATCGCGACGGGGATCGTTGCCGGTGTGATGGAAGTGACTGTCGCGGCGATCTTTCTCGACCGGCCAACAGCGGTGCTGGGTGCCAGTGGCGCGGTCTTCGCGCTGTTCGGATACGTCCTGGGCGGGAACCGACTGACCGAGTTCGTCACCGGCGGGATCACGGTCAGTCCGGCCGTACAACTCGCCGCCCTCGTCGTGCTCGCGGGCGGGCTGACGCTCGCGACGGCCGGCCCAAGAACTGCCATGATCGCACACTTCAGCGGACTCGTCGTCGGCTTTCTTGCCGGTCGCCGACATCTGCTCCGGTCGTCGCCTGCCGGTCGACCTCGAGGTGGGTGACGATCTCCATCGGAATCGGAGGGGTCGAACCGTCCAGTCAGCGAAGGTCTGTCGTCTCGGGCAGGACTGCCCGTTCGAGCCGTTCGTTGACCCGTTCCGCGAGGGGTGCGAGGTTCTCGACGTCCTCGCGGTTGTACGAGACGAGCGTTTCCAGTGCAGATTCATCACCGCGCTCGTACTGGTACCACAGCTCGACAGCCTCCTTGCCGGTGATGTCGGAGCGGTCGCGATCGATCCCGATCTCCCGTTCGATCACCTTCAGGCCGCCGGTGAGGTCCAGGCGACGGCACGGGTACAGCAGATCGAGATGGGGCTTTTCCGACAGTGAGACGTCGAAGTTCGCCTCCAGGAAGGGTACGTCGAAGCGCTTGCCGTTGAACGTCACGAGCAGGTCGGCGTCGGCGAACAGGTCTCGAAGGGCGTCGCCGTGCAGATCCCGACCCCGCACGAGTGTCGTCGTCTCGCCGGCTCGCCTGGCGCTGACGGTCGTCACCTCGTTGCGGTACTGATCCAGCCCCGTCGTCTCGATGTCGAAGAAACACGCGTTCTCGCGGAAGGTCTCGAACAGCCGCCACTGCTCACCGCTGGGGAACGCCCGGGCGAAGAAGTCGGCGTCGCCAGCCTCGAGGCGGTCGCTCGCCCGGTCGATGAACGACTGAATCCGTTGCCCGGTCGTCCGGCCGACCACGTCCGGCTCGAAGTCGTTCCAGTGGGTGATCCCCTGTTCCCAGAGGCGTCGCTCGGTCGTCTCGCCGACGCCCTCGACCGGGATGAAGCTGTTCTCGACGCGCACAC
>JBMCBU010000134.1:0-5264 GCA_048623335.1 Halapricum sp. | reverse complement strand
ACGAGCACGCTCGCGAGGAACGCGTAGATGATCGTCAGGCCGGTGATGATCCCGAACTGCTGAAGCGAGGGCAATAGCGCGATCGAGAGCGTCCCGAACCCGCCGACGGTCGTCGCCGCACTCCCCAGCAGCGCGCCGCCGGTGCCGGTGACGCTTCGTTCGAGGGCGGCCCAGGCAGAGTCGTGCCGTTCGAGTTCCTGGTTGTACCGCTCGGAGATGTGGATGCTGTAGGCGACTCCGAGCCCCACCGTGAGGCTGGTGATCATGCCCGTCAGGACGTTGAACGGGATACCGGCGAGGTACATCGTCCCGAGAATCCAGGAGACGCTCAGCGCGACCGGAATTAGCGTCACGAACCCGAGCGTCGCGCTCCCGTCGGTGAGCCGGTAGACCAGCATCAGGAACGCGAATACCGAGACGAGTGTGATCAGCAGGCTTTCAAGCACGGTATCGAGCAGTTGATCCTGCACGATCTCGAAGAGGATCGTCTGGCCGGTCGCGATGACGGTGAACGTATCGTCTTCGAGCGTCGCTGCGACGTCACGGAGCTGTTCGGTCGTCTCCGCGCCGGATGCGGTCCCCCGCAGATCGACGACGATCCGCGCGGCCGTGTAGTCCCCATCGTCGTTCCGAGCGAGGACGGAACCCGCGTCCTGGGGGTTCACCTCGAACAGCGTGTCGTAGACGGCCGTCAGGTTCTCGTCGGGGATGCCGTCGTCGTTGGTGTCGTACCTTGTGGCGACCGCGTCGACGGTGGCGTTGCGTTCCCGAGTGTCGTTGAGCACCGTCAGCGGCGTCTGTATTGACGCCTGTCCGTTTGAGAGCCGCTGTGTCGCATCCTTCGATGCGACGTCACGCTGGGCGCGCTGGATGCGAGACAGCGACTGTTCGGCGGCGACGTCCCCGCGTATCAGGATGCTCGCTTGCGCGTCCTGGCGCTGGAAGCGCTCGTTGACGTACTCGAGGTTCTGCTTGGCACTGTACTCACTGGGCGCGAACGGCTCGGGCAGGTTCTGTGTCCACTCTGGCGGATCTTCGGCGAGGAAGTCTTCCTGTGCGAAGGAGGTATCGACCTGCGTCGCCCCGTAGATCCCGCCGGCGCTGATCAGAAGCGCAAGTGCGATCACGGCCGGGGCCGACCGTCTCGCGCCCAGAGAACCGATCTTGAGCAGCTGGCTCAGGCGGCCGCCGCCGGTCCCGATGGCCCGCTTTTTCCGGTCGATCCCGCGGGCCTCGAGGAACTCGTCGAGTTCGATCTTCAGCGCCGGGGTCAGCACGCCGAATACCAAGAAAGCAGCGACGATCCCGAACGAACTGACGACCCCGAACTCGCGAATCGGCGGCACCGGGCTGACGAGGTTCGAGAGAAAGCCGATCACGGTCGTCGCCGTCACCAGCGCCAGCGCGATTCCGACCCCGCCCAGCGCGACCCGCATCGAACTCCGGAGTGCCCCGTTGCCCATTTCGAAGCGCTCCTCGCGGTGGCGCATGAAGATGTGGATCGCATAGTCGATCGACAACCCGATCAGCAGGACCGGGACGGCGATGAAGATCTGGTTGAAGTCGATGTTGGCCCAGCCCATGAACCCGAACGTCCAGACGAGGACTGCGGCGATCCCGAGAACGCCGAGGATAATGTCGAGCAGATCGCGATAGCCCACTGCCAGCGCGAGGACGACGAAGAGCAAGGCGAGCGGCCCAACCAGGACCATACTGTCGCTCATCGACTGGTTGATCTCCTCGGTGATGATGCCGCTTCCAAACACCAGAAACTCGAGGTCGCTCGACCCGCCGAGGTCCTGCATGGCAAGCTGTGTGTCGATGAGATCCTGGCTGGCGACGCCACCGGGATCGACTTGCTGATCCGTCTGTTGGGTGACCAGCAGCATCGTCGCGTTCGCTGACGTCGAACCGGGTTCGTAGTATCCGCTGGCCGGCATGAATCCGAGCGCCTGATCGGCAGCTTGACCGCCGTCACTGCTCAGTACCGTCTCGATCAGTGCCTCGAGTTCGCTCTCGTTGAGCGAGCGGATCGTCTCGATCTGCCGGTCGAGCGAGGGGGAGCGAGCGGCTTCGAGTTCCTGCTGGAGGGACTGCACCTCTTCGCCGAGCTCCTCGAGTTGCTGGGCCTGGGCTTGCAGGTCGGACTGGCGTTGATCGAGCGTCTGTCCCCACTCCTGTAAGCGGCTCAGTTCGTCCTCGAGAACGCCTTCGGTCCCCAGCCGATAGGCTTGCTCGCGCTCGCTTTCGGTGCTCGCGTTGCGCAGTTGCGTTGCCGCACGTTCGAACGTTGCGGCGTCTTCCGCATCGAGATCGATCGGTGTCTCGGCGTTCGTCTCCTCGAAGACGGCTGTCGCGGACGCGTTCGGGTTCTCGAGCAGGGTTGTCAGGCCAGTCTGGAGGGCTGCAGTCGTCGTATTGATCTCGTCCGAGAACTGCTGTAGCTCAGTCGCGTTCTCCTCGAGTGCCTGGCGGTCGGCCCGCACCGTTTCGTTG
Organism: Halapricum sp.; assembly: GCA_048623335.1. Classification (GTDB taxonomy): domain Archaea; phylum Halobacteriota; class Halobacteria; order Halobacteriales; family Haloarculaceae; genus Halapricum. Next base: position 2,768 of record JBMCBU010000134.1, on the reverse strand, counting down.
CGTTGTTCGAACTCCGCGGACGTACGCTGGAGTTCGCCGCCGATCTCATCCTGGAGCGCGCTCTGTGCTAGCAGGTTCGCGACGCCGAACGTCGCCGGCGTTCCACCGGCAGACTCCGTGAGTAACGTCGCGTTCACCTGCGGGTCGTCCCGGAGTCGCTGTTGATACTCCAGCGTCTCGATCAGCGATTCGTTCGAGAGGACGTTCTCGCCCCGGACGATGACCTGCACGCGCGTGACGTTGTCCGGCCCGGACGTGAAGTTCTCGTCGATGTACTCGGACGCGTCTGCCTCGGGCGTGTCCGACTGGAACTGCTCCAGCGACGACTCCTGCTCGACCGCACCCGCCCCCGCACCCATGATCGCCGTCAACACCAGCATGACGACGATCGCGAGACGGGTGTGGTCGGTCACTGCGCCGACGATCCTGTCGACTGCGCTCACGGACTCACCCCAGATTTTGTTGTTACTGCCATACTAACTACCTCTCAATCAGATCGAGACTGGTATATGCCTGGCGGTTCCCCCGGCACATACCGCTTCTCGCGACGGCCAGCGGCTACCTGACGGTATAACGCACGAGCACCCCGTCGTCGATCCGTTCGGCTTCGTCTAGCTGTAGGTCCGGGAACGTCTCCACGAACCCGGTTCCGTCCGCCAACGTGGGTGCGTCGCGGCCACCGATCACCATCGAACCGACGAACACGGACAGTTCGTCTACGAGGTCAGCCGCAAATAGCGAGAAGACCAGTTCTCCCCCGCCCTCGACCATCAGTTGCTCGATCCCATGTGTTTCCAGCTGGGGGAGAGCCTTCGACAGGTCGACGCGGTCGTCGCCGGCGACGATGACGGTCGCACCCTGCGTTCGCGCGTCGGCGATCGCTTCGTCGCTCGCGGCTTCGCTGGTCAACACGATCGTCTCGGCTGCGTCGTCGTAGACGGTCGCGTCCTCGGGGGTACGGAGGCGCGAATCGGCGAGTACCCGGGCCGGCTGTGGTGGGTCCCCGCGGTCGGCACGGGTGGCGATCCGGTCTGAGTCGTCGACGGTCAGCGACGGATCGTCGGCCAGCACGGTCCCGACGCCGACCATCACTGCGTCGCTGTCGGCTCGCAACGCGTCGACGCGATCGAAATCCTCGGGCCCGCTGATGGCGACCTGTTCGCGACGACGTGTCGAGAGCTTCCCGTCGACGCTCGTGGCGGCGTTGACTATGACGTGCATACGGGACAGTTCCGGGAGCGGGAGAAAACCGTTTGTGATCGGCGACCGGTCGCTCGACAACCAGAAATGATTGCCGGAAAGTGACGATAGAGGCGATAAGGCGTCCGGTCTGTTCCCACCCGATGGGAACGGGCGGGGGCGGTAAGGGCGGGCCACGGTTACAGACAGGCAATGCCAGCTCGACCAGTGGCACGGACGACCGGCCGGAGTGATTCCGGGACGATACCTACCCACGAGTGGGTCGTGTTCACCCGCGAAACGCCGACGGATCCGATGGTTCACACCGGAACTGTCCGGGCGGACGACGAGGCGGATGCCCGTGAACGTGCGGCGTCGCTGTTCCCGGGCGTCGACGCCCGGTGGATCTGTCCTACAGACGCGCTCGACCGTGATGGATCGCCGGCACTGGAGGGTGGTGAGTCGTCGTGATCCAACTCGACGCACTTCTGTGTGACTGTGAGCACCCGACGATCACACCCTCTGGAACGCCGACAGTCGAGTGGGTACTCGCGGACGGGGAACTGCTCGGTGATCGCGAGCCGCTGTCGGGCTCCGAGCGGCCCGCTGTCGTCGACCAGCTCGCGGATTTCGGCGTCGAGACGCTCCGGCTGGCGGGCACTGCCGAACTCGACGCCGACGAGGTCGAGGAACTGATCGAGCGGGCCGACGAGCGTGGGCTGGCGACGACGCTACGAACCGAGAACCAGCAACTCGGTCAGTCCCGACTGGAAGCGCTGGCGGCTGTCGGATTGAACCGGGTGAGCGTGCTCGTCGAGGGGCTGTCGACGCCACGGCAGGAACACACTGCCTCGGATGCGATCGACGCCGCGCTGGAGACGCTTCGAGCCGCTGCTGACACCGAGCTGTCGACCGAGTTGCGCTTCCCGTTGCACGCCGAGAGCGTCACCGATCTCGAGGAAGTCTACGACCTCGCGGCACTACTGTCGACGGATCGCTTTCAGCTCGTCCACGTCCCCGAACCCGAACTTGCTGGGGAACGGCGGCGACGGGCTGTTCGACGACTCGCAGACCTGACCCGTGACGCTCACGAGCGGAACACCCATCTCGAAACCGTCATGAGCGGCGGTATCGACGCTGGATACGTGACTGAGTACGCCCAGGACTACCTCGACGGGGAGTGTGCAACCGGTGTTCGCGAAGCACTGCGAGAGCGACTCGGTGCCGCGCCGTCGCCGCCGGTCGCGAAGATCGGCCCAGCCGGCCGTGTCTATCCCGGTCCGTTCTGGGACCGCTACGCGCTGGGATCGGTTCGCGATCGGCCGTTCGGCGCGATCTGGACCGACGATTCTAACCCACTACTGGAGCGACTGCGTCACGAGGAGGCGGGCCTACCCGATCGCTGTCGGAGCTGCCAGTTCGGCGACGTCTGCAGTGGCGGTTCGCGCGGGCGGGCGCTCGTCGTCCACGACGACCCCTTCGAACCGGATCCGGTCTGTTACGTCGACAAGGACACTGCCGCCGCCGGGTCGACGGCCGAATCGCCGGCAGACTGACCGGACTGGTGAGCGAGCGTCGTCCGTCTGTTC
>JBMCBU010000133.1:0-5460 GCA_048623335.1 Halapricum sp. | reverse complement strand
TCCTGACAGCCGCGGAGAAACTCGACGTCGAGAACGTCGTCTTCGCCTCCTCGTGCAACAACTACGGGCGGACGACCGAGACGGACATCGACGAGGACACAGAGATGGACCCGCTGAACCCCTACGCTGAGACCAAAGTCCAGTCCGAGCGCGAACTGGCCGAGCGGGCCGCCGAGGCGGACTTCGACGTGACGGCACTTCGCATGTCGACGAACTACGGGTACGCGCCCGGCGTCAGGTTCAACCTCGTGGTCAACCTGTTCGTCTTCCGCGCGCTGACCGGTCGTCCGCTGACGGTCTACGGCGACGGCACCAACTGGCGACCGTTCATCCACGTCCGGGACGCCGCCCGGGCGTTCGAACAGGCGACCGTCTCACCCGGACAGTGGCCCCGGAAAGTCTACAACGTCGGGAGCAACGACGGTAACTACCGCATCAGCGAGATCGCCGAGATCGTCAGCGAAGAGGTCGGCGACGTCGAGGTGACGTACCTCGAAGACGAACACCCCGGCCCGTCCTACCACGTCAACTTCGACCGGGTCGCCGAGACCGGCTTCGAAACCGAGTGGACCCTTCGCGAGGGGGTCCGTGACCTCGCGGCGACGCTCGCGGAACGACAGCGATAACCGACACGCCCCCACAGCGATAGCTATGACTGACGACTCCACGGCCGAACGGTTTCACGTCGCGGTGACCGGCGGCGCGGGCTACATCGGCAGCCGCGTCATCGAGCGCCTACAGGCGACCCATCCCGACTGGACCGTGACCGCCATCGACAACTTCTATCGTGGCGACGTCCGGCAAGTCGGCGACGTCGAGATCCGGCACGTCGACATCCGCGAGCGCGAGCGCCTGGAATCGGCACTCGACGGGGCAGACGTCGTGATTCACCTGGCGGCGATCAGCGGCGTCGACGACTGCCGGAACAACGCGGATCTCGCCCAGGCAGTCAACGTCGAGGGGACCGCAAACGTCGCGTGGTTCTGCCGCAAGCACGGCGCGGCGATGGCGTTCCCCTTCAGCATGGCGGTACTTGGCGATCCAGGGGAGTTCCCGATCACGATCGATCAGCCCCGCGATCCGATGAACTGGTACGGCCGGACGAAGGTGCTCGGCGAACAGCTCGTCGAGACCTACGCCGACGGCGCGTTCCCGGCCCACCTGTTCATGAAGTCGAACCTCTACGGCGATCACATCGTTGGCGAGAGGGTGATCTCGAAAGGGACCGTGATCAACTTCTTCCTCGGTCGCGCGATGGCCGGCGAGTCGCTGACGGTCTACGAACCCGGCACGCAGGCCCGCAACTACATCCACGTCAAGGATGTCGCCCGCGCCTACGTCCGGAGTGCCGAGCGATTCAAAGCCCAACTCGCGGCGGACGAGACGGGCGTCGAGAAATACGAGATCGCCAGCGACCAGGATCCGAGCGTGATGACCGTCGCCGAGCAGGTCCAGGAGATCGCCCGCGAATACGATATCGACGTCGACGTCGAACTCGTCGAGAATCCCAGGGCCGGCGATGAGACGCTGGTCGAGCACTTCGCCGTCGACACGACCGACGCACACGAGACGCTAGGCTGGGAAACCAGGTATACGATCGAAGACGCCGTCCGCGAACTGTTCGAACGCCGAATCGACGAGGACGCGTAGCGACCGAGGGTCGTCTTTTCGCCTCGTGGGTGGTTTGGGGAGTGTCCACGAGACCCACACAATCGATAAGTCGATGAGGGACAGTTGGATGAACATGAACCGTCTCACCGTCGATGGGCTGAGTGAGACGGTCGTCTCGAAACGGAAACGCGGGCAGTGACTCTCGGCGGGGTGGCATCCCGTCGCGGGTCGATCCTGTTAATTGCTCGTGCGCCGACGATACCGACACCGTCACATCCAATCCGATACACATGACCACACAGCTCTTCGAAGGCGTCTATCCCGCGATGGTGACGCCGTTCGACACGGACGGGAGCATCGATTTCGACCAGCTTCAGGCCGACGCCCAGCGACTGGAGGCGGCGGGCGTGGACGGACTCATGCCGGTCGGCTCGACCGGCGAATCGGCGACGCTCAGCCACGACGAACACGTCGAAGTCGTCGAGGCTGTCATCGACGCCATCGACGACGTGCCAGTCGTGGCGGGAACTGGATCGAACAACACGCGCGAGGCGCTGGAACTCTCCCAGCGGGCCGCCGACGCAGGGGCCGACGCCCTGCTTCTCATCTCCCCGTACTACAACAAGCCCGAACAGCAGGGGCTGCTAGAACACTACCGGACGCTGGCCGACGAGGTTGATCTCCCCCAGATCGTCTACAACGTTCCCTCGCGGACGGGCCGCAACATCGAACCCGACACAGCCGTCGAGTTGGCGAGCCATCCAAACATCGCAGGCTTCAAGGCCGCCAGCGGCGACGCCGGGCAGATCAGCGAGATCATCGAGCGTACCCGCGACGAAGATTTCGCGGTGCTGTCCGGTGACGACGGCATGACGCTACCGATGCTGTCGATCGGTGCCGACGGCTGCATCTCCGTCGTCGCCAACGTCGAACCCGAGCGGACCTGCGCGATGGTCGGAGCGGCGCTTGCGGGCGACTTCGAGCGCGCTCGACGCCTGCATCACGAACTGGGACCGCTGATGCGTCTGCTGTTCGTCGAGACGAACCCGATCCCGATCAAGGAGGCCATGCACATCCGCGACCACGGCGCGCCGTACGTCCGATCGCCGCTGACACGCCTCTCCGCGGAACACCGCGACGCGCTGGCGGCCGAACTGGAGCGACTCGAGCTGGCGGAGATCGAAGGCGACTACGCGGAGGCCGAGAGATGACCCGGCTGGGCGTCACCGGCGCGGCCGGGCGCATGGGCGAAACCGTCATCGAGACGGCCGGCGACCGCGACGACGTCGAGGTCGTCTTCGGCGTCGACGCCACAGACATCGAGGAGGTGCTGGGCGTCCCGGTCTCCGATCCCGACCGCTTCGAGGCGTTGCTCGACGAACGCGAGCCGGACGCCGTGATCGACTTCAGCGTCCCGAAGGCGACCGTCCAGTTCGCTCCCGCCTGTGCCGAGGCGGGCGTGTCGCTCGTAACGGGGACGACCGGCTTCGACGACCTGCAGTTCGAGACGGTCGCGGCCGCCAGCGAGCGCACGCCGGTGCTGAAAGCGACGAACTTCGCCCGGGGCATCCAGGCCCTGCTGCGGACTGTAGCGGCTGCCGTCGAGGCCCTGCCCGGCTACGACATCGAGGTCACCGAGACGCATCACAACGGGAAACGAGACGCCCCGAGCGGGACAGCCAACACGATCATCGAAGCGATCCGAGACGCACGCAACGAGGACTTCGAGGAGGTCTACGGCCGCGAGGGCATCCAGCCCCGCGAGGACGACGAGATCGGCGTCCATGTGCGTCGAGCGGGCGATATCCGGGGCGAACACGAGATCATGCTCGCCGGCAACGACGAGGTCCTCACCCTGACCCATCGGGCTGAAGATCGCGGCGTCTTCGCGGCGGGGGCGATCGATGCAGCCGTCTGGCTCACCGAGCAGGAGCCTGGCTGGTACGAGTTCGACGAGATGATCGACACCGAGTGATCGTGGACCGACGGCTAGTTACCGGTCGAGTCCCCAGTCATCACTCATGAGCCTACAGACGGACATCGAGGACCTGTGGCGACGCTACGACGCCGGCCTGGCCGCGAGCGGGGTCGACGAAGCTGATCTCGCCGTGCTCGAACGCTTCCTGCGAGCCCTCGAAGCGGGCGAGGTCCGCGCCGCCGAACCGGATGGTGAGGGCTGGACCGTCAACGAGTGGGTCAAACGGGGGATCCTCCTCAATTTCGGTCTGCGCGAGACCGAGGCCCGCGAGTACGGCGACGTTACCTATCACGACGTGTTGCCGCTGCGCGAGACCGAGGAGTTAGGCCAGCGTGGCACGCGAAACACGCCCGACGGAACGGTGATCCGCCGCGGTGCATACGTGGGTTCAGATGCGATCATGATGAGCCCGAGTTTCGTCAACATCGGCGCACACGTCGGGGATGGCACGTTGATCGACTCCAGCGATACCGTCGGCTCGTGTGCCCAGATCGGCGAGAACGTCAAGCTCGGCGCGAACACACTGATCGGCGGAGTGCTCGAACCCGTCGAGGACAGCCCGGTGATCGTCGAAGACGGCGTCTCGCTGGGCGCGGGCTGTCGGGTCACGAGCGGCTTCAGGGTCGGCGAGAACTCGATCGTCGGAGAGAACACGCTGTTGACCCCGCGGATCCCGGTGTACGATCTCGTCGAGGAGGACGTCGTCTACGGCGAACTGCCGGCGAACAGGCGGGCGTTCACGCGGTTCGTCGAGTCGTCGGTGAGCGACCACGACCTCTTTGAGGGCGGCGCGTACAAGCCGGCGGTCGTCGCGACCCACGTCGAAGAGGAGACGCTCGAAGCCGCCGAGAAAGAGGACATCTTGCGGGACAACTGATCGTCACGTACTTTACATTCCAGTCCGAAAGGCGCGTCCGATGGAGTATCTGGAGCGCCGACGGTCGCTCGTCGCCGAGCGGCTGGAGGCGGTCGTCGAACGGGTCGAGCCGGGCGCGCTCGGTGAGCAACTCGAACACGTCGTACTCGCCGGTGGAAAGCGCGTGCGTCCGACCGTGACGGTGCTGGTCTGTGAGGCACTGGGTGGCAAGGCCGAGGACGCGCTGGATTTCGCGGTCGGGATCGAACTCGTCCACAATGCATCGTTGGTCATCGACGACATCATCGACGAGTCGGACTTGCGTCGCGGCTCCGAGAGCGCGTGGGCCGCGTTCGGTCACGGGTCTGCGATCATCGCAAGCGACGGGCTGCTCGGCGAGGCGTTCGATCTGTTTTCCAGCGACGAGCGAGCGATGCGGGCGGTCTCCGAAGCGATGGTCGAACTCGGCGAGGGCGAGGCCTCCGAACTGGTCGCCCAGCCGACGTCCGAGACGGAATACATGCGATTGGCTCGCCGCAAGACCGGCGCGCTCTTCCGGGCGGCGGCGGAACTCGGGGCGATCGCGGCTGATGCCGACCCCTATGCCGTCGAAACGATCGGTGACTACGCCGAGCGCGTGGGCATAGCCTTCCAGATGCGCGACGACGTGCTGGACGCGACTGCAGACGCCGAGAGCCTGGGTAAGCCCGCCGGCCAGGACGCCGCCATGGAGCGGCCCTCGCTGGTCGAGGTGACCAAGCTCACCCCCGAGGAGGCAAACGAACGTGCCCGCGAGCAGTCCGACGCGGCGCTCGAGGCCCTCGCAGCGGTCGACATCGAGAACGAGCAGGCGCTGGCGTATCTCGAGGATCTGGCGAAGTTTGTCGTGGTGCGGGAGCGATAGCGAGACGCCGAGCGAAGCGAGGGGTCTCGAAACGGCGAGCGGTGAGGAAGGAACCGCGAGCAGCGATAGCGAGACGCCGAGCGAAGCGAGGGGTCTCGAAACGGCGAGCGG
>JBMCBU010000132.1:0-5478 GCA_048623335.1 Halapricum sp. | reverse complement strand
AGGGAGACTCTCCGAACGGCGAGCGGCGACAGCCGCGAGCAGGGAGATTCGACCGGAGGGAAATGCATGACTGAGGACATTCCACTGGACATCACGGGTCAGAAGGCACGCGACGGGGACGACGGGCGGAGCCTGCCTGACGGCGGTACGAGTGTCGTTTCCGGTGGTGAATCGGGTTCTCCCGGTGGACCGCCTGGGCCCGAGCAAGCAGGCGAGACGGACGACGTCGAACCGGTCGAGGTGCTCGTCCAGCTGGCCGAAGACGGCGAGATCGACCCCTGGGATATCGACGTCGTTCGGGTGACCGATAAGTTCCTCGACGCGCTCGAGGAGGCGGATCTGCGGACTTCGGGCCGGGCACTGTTCTACGCGAGCGTGCTCGTGCGCATGAAAAGCGACGCCATGCTGGAGGACGGCGACGCCCAGCAGGAACCGGTCGACGACGAACCGTGGGTCGAACCGCTCGGCGAGGAGGAACTGGGCGTCGATCCCTTCGATCAACTCGACGCCGAGATCGACCGCCGGCTCGACCGCAAGCGCGCCCGTGGGATGCCACAGACGCTCGACGAACTCGTCCACGAGTTGCGTGACGCCGAGCGGGGCACCTGGTGGAAGGAATCGCGCGAGTACGACACCAGCGATTCACCGCAGGGCTATCAGCGTGGCACCCAGCAACTGGACTACCACAGTGCCGACGACCTCCGGATGGACGACGAACCGACTGCGGCAGACGTGACGGGGACGGCTCACGCCGAGAACATCGACGACATCATCGACAGCGTCGAACGAGCGCTTCTCGAACAGTACGACGCCGGCCGGTCGGAAGTCCTCTACCGGGAGATAAGCGACGTCGGCGGCTCCCGTGTCGAGACGTTTCTCGGCTTGCTCTTTCTGTCTCATCGCGGGGAGATCCTGCTCTCACAGGACGACCTCTTCGGGGACCTCTGGATTCGAGATTTGGACGTCACCGACGCTGCGGCGGATTGACCCCGGTCACGTGAGCGAGACAGCCTCCCGGTAGCGAGCGTTCGAGAGAAGATCGGGATAGTGCGCCAGTAGAGCCGGCACGGGGTAGCTGCCGACCGCGGATCGCGATCCGTCAGTGGTGCCACCCCCAGATGGCGTCCCCCAGGTGCGGTCGGCGATCCTTTCCCCCCGCGTGTGACACTATCCCTCGTTGCAGGCAGACACGAGATTACTATAAAACGATTTTGGTATCGATCAGAGTTCGGCACCGAGGTACAGCGAGACGACGAGGAAGACCCACACCAGATCGACGAAGTGCCAGTACATCGAGACGGTACTAACAGATGTGTGACGGTTCGGGGTGTACTGGCCCATGAGACTCCGGACGAAGACGATTCCAAGCAAGAGCGCGCCCAGCGAGACGTGTGCGCCGTGGAGGCCGGTCAGCCCGTAAAAGGCGCTGTTGAACGCCCCACCCTGGATCGTAAAGCCTTCGTGGACGATGAACTCGTAGTACTCGTAGGCCTGCCCGGCGATGAAGATCAGCCCGAGCAACAGCGTGAGTCCAAGGAGTCGGACGTAGCGCCGGCGGTTGTCGTTCCGGAGTGCGACGTGAGCGAAGTGCAGCGTCACGCTGCTCGCCAGCAGGATCGTGGTGTTGATCAACACCAGGCTGCCGAGTAGTTCGGGGAACGCGTCGGTACTCCAGGTGCCGGACCGAATAAAGAAGTAGTAGACGAAGCCGGCCCCGAACGTGGCGATCTCCGAACCCAGAAACAGGACCATCCCGAACCGGAGTGAGCTACTACTGCGCTGTTCGGTGCCGTGTTCCCAGTAGGTGGCCACGAACGCGTGGTACAGCCACCCGTAGATCCCGCCGAGCAACAGCAGGACGCTCATCGAGAGCACGCCAGCGGCCGCGATTCGGAGTGTGATCGCCGTTTCGCCGACGGTAGTCAGTGTCGGATTCGAACTACCGCTCCAGATCACGAGCGCCAAACCAACGTAGATCAGTGCCCCGCCGACGGCCGTGACGAACGGCCACCAGCTGGCTTCGCCGAACCCTCGGGGCCAGTCCTCGACCGCGGGCAGGTGGTGGCCTCCGTGGTCGTCTGAATCTGCGGTACTCATACTCACCCGTAGCGGGCCAGATGCTAAAAATCCCCCTGAACACGGGGGTGTTTGCTTATAATCTGGTCCGGAAGCTATTCATCGACGGGGCTCGCAACCGTGACGTACATGGGTTATCGTCGGTCCAGCTGTCGATACGGTCGGATCGCCGGGTTGCTCACGCTGTTCGCCGTGGCTACCGGCCCTGTTGCGGCTCACGGTGCCGCCCTGAGCGACGGAGGGCGTGAGGCCGCCGCCATCCCGACCTGGCTGTTCCTGGTGACCGGTGGGGCTGCGATCGGCGCGTCGTTCCTGCTCGCGTCGCTGGTCACCGACCGCGCGCTCATCGCCGCGATCCACGACTGGCGACGAGGCGTGGCCATCCCCGGTGAGTCGCTGTTGTGGACGTTGCTGTCTCTGCTCGGTGTCGCTGGATTGTTCTGGGTGGTTGTGGTCGGCGCGTTCGGGCCACAGCGAGGAGCCTCGAACGCGGCAGTGCTGCTGGTGTGGGTCGGCTGGTGGGCCGGGTTCACGATGTCGACGTATCTCGTCGGCTCGGTCTGGCCGGCGATCAATCCCTGGCGGACGCTCGCTGACCGCTTCCCGTCACGTTCGTGGCCCTATCCCGATCGACTGGGCGCGTGGCCGAGCGTCGTCGGCCTGCTCGCGCTGATCTGGATCGAAGTCGTCAGCCCGGTCGCCGACGACCCGCGGACGTTGACGGCCGTCGTCGCCGGGTACACGGTCGTCACCCTCGCTGGCGCAGTCACCTACGGACCGGGCAGGTGGTTCGAGACCGTCGATCCGATCGCGCGCGTCTTCCGGTACTACGGCCGGCTCGCGCCGCTGGCTCGCGAGGACGGGTCGATCCGCCTTCGCCTTCCCGGAACCGCGCTCGCGGAGACGCGGCTGGTCGACGGTTTCGACGAGGTCGGGTTCGTGATCGCGCTCGTGTGGGTGACGACATACGACGGGTTCGTCGCGACGCCGGCCTGGGAATCGTTCGCAGCACCGATCGTCGATGGTGGCGTTCCGGCCCTCCTGCTGTATCTCCTCGTGTTGGTTGGTGGCTACCTGCTGTTCGTGGCCGTGTACGTGATCGGGACGCGCTACAGTCGACGGCTCGCGGGAACGTATCTCTCGGCGTCGACGCTCGCCCGCCGGTTCGCCCCGCCACTGCTCGCGATCGCAGCCGGATACCACCTCGCACACTACCTCGAGTACTTCCTGTCGCTTTCCCCGTCCCTGGCCGCGACCACCGCGACACCGCTGGCACTCCGTGAGACCGTGCCGGTCCTCGTCCTCCCCGGGTGGTTCGACGCCGTCGCCCTGGCGAGTGTCCTCCTCGGGCACGTGCTGGCCATCTGGACCGCCCACGCAGTCGCGTTCGATAGCTTCCCCGGACGACTGCAGGCGATCCGCAGTCAGTACCCCTACACCGTCGTCATGGTCCTCTATACGATGTCGAGTCTGTTCATCGTCTCACAGCCGACCATCGAACCACCGTTCCTCTGAACCACACATGACCAGCGAAACGTACGACATCCCGCCGGACGCACCGATCCACGAATGTTCCTACTGTGGACGCCCGTTTTCCGAGGAACGGCTGCTCGCGCTGCACCGCGGGCTCGACCACTTCGAGCGTGTCGACGAGGAGGAACGGGCAGCTTTCGAGTCAGCCTACGAGGCCGAAGCCGAGCCACTCAGGCGCTACCGGATCGCCGCTGTCGGCGTGCTCGTCGTGCTGTACTTCGGGCTGTTGATGGCGTTCGCGTTGCTCGGCTGAGGCTGTCTTCCCTATAGGTTCACAGCGGCACGTGAACCGCCTCGGGGTCACGCCCCGAGGGACTCGCCTTGTTTCCTCTGTAGATCGGCCGGCAGCTCACCCGGAAGTTCGTCCCTGTCGTGGGGCTCTCCGAAGTCCGGGTCCGGCCCCTTCGGAACGATTCGCTTCGGACTGACGTCGGGATGGGTCGTATAGTAGTGCTCTTTGATGGGCTCTATACGTACCGTCTCGTGGATGTCCCCCGTTTGATACACGTCCCGAAGGTACGGCCAGAGGTTGTCGTACTCGTGGATCAGCCGGTGATTACACATGAAGTGTGTGTGATAGACCTCGTCGAAACGGACGAGCGTCGTGAACATGCAGATGTCGGCCTCGGTCAGGCGGTCACCGGCGAGATACCGCTGGTCTGCAAGCACCGAATCCCAGCGGTCGAGCGCGTCGAACAGTTCCCCGACGGCCCGGTCGTATGCTTCCTGTGAGTCGGCGAAGCCGGCGCGGTAGACGCCGTTGTTGATCGGCTCGTAGATCGCGTCGATGATCCGATCGATCTCCTCGCGGTATCCCTCGGGGTAGAGATCGACGTCACGGTCGGCGACGTCGTCGAACTCGGTATCGAGCATCCGAATGATCTCCCGGGATTCGTTGTTGACGATCGTCTCTTCGGTTTTGTCCCACAGCACTGGTACCGTCACCCGACCGGTCACCTCGGGATCGGCCTGCACGTACAGCTCGCGGAGATAGTCCGACCCATACAGTGAGTCTTCGGTACAGCCGTCCTTTTCGGGCGTGAACTGCCAGCCGTCCTCTCCGCGATAGGGATCGACCACGTCGACGCTGATGGCGTCCTCCAGCCCGAGGAGTTTGCGTGCGATCAGCGTCCGGTGAGCCCACGGGCAAGCATAGGAGACATACAGGTGATACCGTCCGGCTTCCGGCTGGAACCGTGCGTCGGGGTCGTCGCGGATCCTCTCCCGGAACGTCGTCGCCTGGCGCTCGAACTCGCCTTCCTCGTTGGTCGTCTGGTAAACGTCCGTCCGCCACTCGCCGTCGACGAGCATGTTCATACGTGGTCAATGGTACGGTCGCCACCCTGAAAAGCGGGCCAGTGACGGCGGTGTTACCGATTCGGTGGTTCGCTGTCTGTCGTCTACCCTTGTGATCGGACAGCACGGTATTCGTCGGGGTTCGAAGCCCTTATCCCGACGCTGGGCCACGTATCCGCCAAGAGCATCTATGTCGGACAAACCAGCCTCGATGTACCGGGACATCGACAAGCCCGCCTACACCCGCCGCGAGTACATCACGGGCATCCCCGGCTCGAAGATCGCACAGCACCAGATGGGCGACAAGGACACCGATCCCGAGGATTATCCCGTCCAGATCAGTCTCATCGTCGAAGAAGAAGTCCAGCTGCGCCACGGCGCGCTCGAGGCCGCCCGCCTGTCGGCCAACCGCCACCTCATCAAAGAGCTCGGCGAGGGCAACTACAAGATGGTCCTCCGGAAGTTCCCCCACCAGGTCATCCGCGAGAACAAGCAGGCGACCGGTGCCGGGGCGGACCGTGTCTCCGACGGCATGCGCCAGGCCTTCGGGAAGATCGTCGGTACCGCCGCCCG
>JBMCBU010000131.1:0-5699 GCA_048623335.1 Halapricum sp. | reverse complement strand
GGCAGTCAGTTCCGATGGAGGCCGCCGGCATTCGGGTCGTGGTCGATCCAGGGGCGACCGCGCTGGTGCTCGTCTACGTCACGAGCGGGATCTGTCTCGGGACGATCAGCGGACTGACGCCCGGCTTGCACGCCAACACGTTCGCACTGTTGCTCGCCTCGCTGGCCGCTTCGGTTCCGGGACCACCTCAGTACGTCGCGGCCGCGATGCTCGCGGCGGGTGTCGTCCACACGTTTCTGGACGTCGTCCCGTCGCTGGCGCTGGGCGTGCCCGATCCGGCGATGGCCGCCAGCGCCTTGCCGGGTCACAAGCTCGTGCTCGCCGGACGGGGCCGTGAGGCACTGCGACTGTCCGCGCTGGGCAGCGGGCTGGCCGTGCTCGTGACCGTCCCGCTGGCGATCCCGCTCACGAGGGGGATGCGTGCCGGGATGCCGTGGCTCGAAGCGCACATGTCGGTCGTGCTCACGGGCGTCGTTGCCGTCCTGATCATGTCCGAGCCTGACCGGCCGGCACGAATCGGCGCGGCCCTCGCCTTCGCGGCGAGCGCGGCCCTGGGGTTTGCCACCCTCGATCTATCAACCGGCGGTGTCGTCCCGGTCGGGAACACGCTCGCGCCGCTGTTCGCTGGCCTCTTCGGCGCGCCGGTCCTGCTGGACGCGATCGGCGGCGAGGGCGTCCCGCCACAGGACGAACCGGTCGTGCTGACGCCACGGCGGGTGATATTCGTGCTGGCCGCGATGGGGACGCTGGCGGGGGCAGTCGTCGGCTTTCTGCCGGGGGTCTCCAGCGCGATCGCGGCGACGATCGTCCTGCTCGCGGTGCCACGCTCGCGCGGGGCGCGTGGCTTCATCGTCGCGACCAGCGGCGTCAACACCGCAACGGCGATTTTCGCCCTGGTGGCGTTCGTCACCTTCGGCTCGACCCGGACTGGCGTCGTCGTCGCAGTCGAGTCGGTCAGGGCCCCCCAGTCACTCGCATTGTGGCTTGTCGCGGTCGCGCTCGCCTCGCTGGTCGGGTTCGTGCTCGTGATCGTTCTCGGCGATCGGTACCTCAGGGTCGTTGGCCGTCTCGACAGCACGCGGCTGTCGGTCGGCGTGCTGGGTCTACTCGTGGTGTTGCTTGGCGTGCTAAGCGGTCTCGTGGGTCTGGGGATCTTCCTCGCGGCGACGGTGATCGGGCTGGTTCCGCCGCGCGTCGGTGCTCGTCGCGTCTCGCTGATGGGCGTGTTGTTGGGTCCGCTGATCCTCTAGATGTACTTCCGGTGGCGGAAGAACCCCAGCATCCCAACGGCAATCGAAGCCATCAGCGCCAGCACGATCGGATAGCCCCACCGCCAGGTCAACTCGGGCATGGACTCGAAGTTCATGCCGTAGATGCCGGCGACAAAGGTCAGTGGGATGAAAATCGTCGCGACGACCGTCAGGACCTTCATGACCTCGTTTGTCGACTGGGAGAGGCTGTTGAGGTAGATGTCCCGTGCGCCGCTGACCAGATCTCGGTAGGTCTCGGTCAGATCGACCAGTTGCACGAGGTGATCGTAGACGTCTCGGAAGTACTTCTCAGTGGACTCATCGACCAGTCGGGGGTCACCGCGAGCGAGTGTGCCGACGGCCTCGCGGGCGGGCCACAACAGTTTGCGAAAGGAGAGCAACTCCCTGCGGACACCGTTGATCTCCTCGAGCACGTCCAGTTGCGTCGAGGCGATGACTGCGTCTTCGATCGATTCGATCTTGGTCTCGATGCCGTCGAGCACGTCGAAGTACCGATCGACCAGCACGTCGATGATCCGGTAAGCCGTAAAGTCCGCGCCGCGTTCGAGCAACCGCTCGTCACCCGATTCGACGGCAGTGCGGACGCGCTCGACCTCCGGCACTGTGCCGGGCGTCATCGAGACGACCCAGTCGCTCCCGAAGAACACGCCGATTGGATCGGTATCGATTTCCTCTCGGAAGGACGTTTCGCCGCGAGTGAGACGGGCGGTCTTCAGCAGGACGAACACGAACCCCGGAAACTCCTCGACTTTCGCGCGGACGTTGTCGACGACGTCTTCGATCGCCAGTGGATGCAACTCGAACGTCTCGCGGATCCGCTCGCGCTCCTCGGCGGTCGTCTCCGTCGCGTGGACCCAGGTCGTCCCCGTCGCGGCCCGTGCCGCTTCGAGGTCCTCGTAGGGTTCGACGGTGCCGCTGTGGTAGACGAGCGCGTCGATCATGCTCGGAGGTCGCTGGGGAGAGAAAAAAGTCTGTGGGCACTACTCGATGCGCGCGACCGGTCCGTCGTCGGTGTCCTGGATTTCGACGCCCAGCGCCTCCAGTTCGTCCCGGAGTTCGTCTGCTCGTTCGTAGTTGCCGGCCGCCCGTTCCTGTTCGCGGACCTCCAGCACGAGGTCGATCACGCCCTCGGCGAGTTCGACGTCGCCGCCGTCGGACCCGCCAAGCGAGAGGCCGAAGACGCCGCCGGCGAACTCCTCGATGGTCTCGATCGCCCGCCGGAGTCCGCGGTAGTCGTACTCCTCGCGGTCGTCGATGTGGGCGTTGACTGTGCCGATGAGATCCAGCAACGTGGCCATCGCCGCGCGGGTGTTGAAGTCGTCGTTCATCGCGGTCTCGAACGCCTCGCGAGTGGTTTCGACCGCCTCGCGCAAATCGCCGTCTTCGACGTTCGTCCGGGCGTCGACGCTATCGCAAGCTTCGACGGCCCGCTCGTGGCCGCGTTCGAGCCGTTCGAAGCGATCCTGTGCCTCGTCCATCGTCTCCTCGCTGTAGGTCGCGCGGCTGTGATAGGCCGTCGACAACAGGAAGGTGCGGACGACGTCGGTTCCGTGCTCTTCGATGGCCTCCTCGACGGTCGCGAAGTTGCCCAGCGAGGAGGACATCTTTTCGTCGCTGGTCTCCAGCAGACCGACGTGTAGCCAGTAATTGGCGAATGTTTGGCCGGTGGCGGCCTCGCTCTGGGCGATCTCGTTTTCGTGGTGAGGAAAGACCAGATCCTGCCCGCCGACGTGGATGTCCAGCGTCTCCTCGAGATGGGTCATGCTCATCACCGAACACTCGATGTGCCAGCCCGGTCGCCCCTCCCCCCAGGGTGAATCCCACGTTTCGGCGGTCTCGCAGGCCCGCTCGGCGGGCGCGGCCTCGGGGTGCTGGTGTTCGGTGATCTCCTCGGGTTCGACGCCATCGGCCTTCCAGAGCGCGAAGTCCGCCGGGTGGCGCTTCTCGGCCTGTTCCGATTCGTCGCCTTGCGCTTGCAGTTCCTCGACGTCCTGGTTGGAGAGTTTGCCGTACTCCTCGAAGGCCGTCACGTCGAAATACACCGAACCGTTCGATTCGTAGGCGTAGCCCTTCTCGATCAACGTCTCCACGAGGTCGACGATCTCGGGGACGTGCTCGGAGACGCGGGGATAGACTTCCGCGCGCCGGAGATTGAGAGCACGCATCGCCCGGATGACCTCGCCGATGTAGTGCTCTGCCACCTCGCGCTCGCTGGATCCGACCTCACCGACGCGGGCGACGATCTTCTCGTTGACGTCGGTGAAGTTCTCGACGTGGTGGACCGTATAGCCCAGCCACTCCAGCCAGCGATCCATCACGTCGACGTGGACCCACCCGCGGGCATGCCCCAGATGTGGCGGATCCGAGACCGTCAGCCCACAGTAGTACAACCGGACGGCGTCGGGGTCCTCGGGTTCGAACTCCTCGCGCTCGCCGGTCAGCGTGTTCGTCACGCGCAGCGTCATTGCCCGTCACTACGCGAGCCAGCGTTTCAATCCGTCGGAGTCCGATCCTCGTCTCGTTTTCCGTCCGGTCACACGTCGTCATCGCGTTCGAGCAACCGAAGCACGTCCGGTCCGTCCCGGCGACCGACAACGAGGACGAGTGCGTTCGCACCGACGGCCGCTGCTTCGAGTTGAATCTCTTCGGCCGCACACCGACCGAGTGCCGTCCGAAGGAGGGCAGCATCGACCTCGCCGGTCGCGACGACAGCTGTCGCGTCGCCGCCGCCAGCCACGAACCCCGTCTCGCCCACGACGAGCAGCGGTTCCTCGTCTCCGTCGCTTGCGGGACCGACACCGCTTTGGATCGTCACACGGACATCCCGGTCCGATCCGTCCCGTTCGGGGAGCCGGTCTTCGTAGCGTTGCAGCGCCGCGGCGACGGCCGCCGTCTCGCCGACGTCCAGAAACCGGGCGGCTGCGGAGTAGTTGACGATCCCCGCACGTAACCCCTCGTAGATGAACGGGTGGTCCCGGACGGCCTGACGGGTGTCCGAAGCGAGCGACATACCGATCTCTCGGACCGTCCGGGAGAAATACCCGGCGGTTCCTATTGATCGCGAGCCAGCAGGAACGTCACTGTCGCCGTCGTCCCTCCCTCGTCGGTCTCGAACGCGGCGCTACCACCGACGCGTTCTACTGCCCAGGTGACCAGCCACAGCCCCACGCCACTGGCGTGCTCCATCGGCGTCTCGGTCCCGGCCGCCAACACGCGGAGTTCCTGTTCCGGGATCCCCGGCCCGTCGTCGCGGATTTCGAGATACGCGTCGTCTCCCGTGGTCGTGAGATCGATCCGAACCGTCGGGCCCGGCCGATCCGCGTGTTCGAGCGCGTTCTCGATCAGCTCTTGGATCGCGATTTCGATCGACGGATCGCCGACGACTCGACACGTCTCGGGTGCGTCGAGGGCGATCGTCGCTTCGGGGTACTCCGTCCGGAACGATTCGACGAGCGATCGAAGGATCGAGGAGAGATCGACCGGTCGCGTCGGATCGTCCTCGACGGCACGCGAGAGGGCACTGATCTTCTCGCTTCGCGTGATCACTTCCTCGGCGGTGTCGATGATCGTCTCCGCGTATTCGCGGTGCTCAGAGGCCTCGAGGCGTGCGACGAGCAGTTCGGCGTTGCCGCGCACGACGTTCATCTCGTTGCGGAGGTTGTGCCGGTAAAGGCGGTTCATCACGTCGAGTCGCTGTTCACGGCGGGTGCGTTCCGTGACGTCTCGGAGGCTGATGATCCGTCCGGTTATCGTCCCGCGGGCTCGATCCAGTCGCGAGACGCGGACGTCATAATAACAGCGCCGCCCGTCACGTTCGAGCGTGATCTCGTTGGTGTCGTCGACGGCAGCCAGCGTCGGCTCGATGGCCGTCAGCGTCGTTCCAACGGCATCGTCCGTCGAGACGCCGAGCAGCGACTCTCCAGCGGGGTTGAGGTCGACGACTCGCTGCTCGGCGTCGACGATGACGACGGGGTCGTCGAGTTCGCCGATCAGCTTTTCGCGACCCAGCTCGCGGGTGGCCGGCGCGACTTCCAGCAAGTGTTCGTACAGGATCGCACCCGCGAGGACGGCACCGGAGAGAACGAACGCGATACCTGTCGGATCGGTTTCGCCAGGCGTGTACGCGAAAATGTAGAGCGCGTTGACGATCATCGGGACAGTGATCGCGACCAGCAACGCGGTACTCTGGTCGCGAAAGATATCGTTGGTTCGCCACAGCACCTTGACGAGCAACGCTGCTCCGATCACGATCAGCCCGTAGGCGTACACCTGATGGCCCCAGAACGCCAGCCCCGGCGTGCCGTCGAACACGTAATAGCCCTCGAAGACTGCCACGTTACTCGATCGCCAGACAGTGTGATGCACGTCGTTCGTCCAGACGAGCACCGAGAAGACGACCGGTTCGACGACGAGCACGAGCAATCGCGG
>JBMCBU010000130.1:0-5704 GCA_048623335.1 Halapricum sp. | reverse complement strand
CCCAAAAACACATGTCGATCGCTTCCCGCGGTCGGCACCCCTGGATCACAGCCGATAACCGGTGTGTCGAGACGTGTTCCGTTTTCCGTCCGGATTCTCAAAAACGAGACCCGGAGTGATGGACTTATACCGCTCGGTCTCCGACCGGCAACTACCCAAGTCCGGAAGCAGGCGTGAAGCCATGTTACGCCGGCGATACGGGCGTATCCTCCCGCTGACCGGCCCGGAACGGACCGGGTGATCCGGACGGGATACTGATATGAGCGACGACGAATCCACGGGCAATCACGGGTACAACACCCCTTCGAAGGGGACGAACAACTGGGGCCGCCTCCTCAACGAGAACTTCTCGTTGCTCGACGCCGGCGTCGAGATCAGAGACGCGGCCGCGAACCGTGAGGACTACGAACCGAAAGACGGCGCAAAGTTCCTCGCGACCGATACCAAGACGGTGTATCTCGGTGACGGCAGCGAGTGGCAGGAGTTCGCGACGTTCGGATCCGGTGGTAGCGACGACGCCAGCGGCGACTCGGGCGGCAACGAGGTGTTCGCCTCCGAGTACGACGGTGTGACGCTGAACGAGCGTATCGACGCCGCGCTTGCGGACCTCCCGGGCGGACAGGGTCGAGTTCGCGTCGGCCCAAGCCCGGACGGTACCGCCTGGCAGTGGGGCGACTGGGTCGTCGATCCGACGGACTACAGTGGGATCCACTTGGACATCGACAAGAACGTCCACATCGAATACCCCGGCGACGGAGTGGCGATCACCCTCGACACGGCCGGTGCAATCGAGCCCCAGGACGCTGCTGGTGAGCGATTCGTCCTCGAAGGCGGTATCTGGGAGAACACGGGCGAAACGACCGGCTGGTTCCGGGGGACGGACGTCAACCGGGCCGTCATCCATCCGGCTCACGTCAGCGGGCTCACCAACGAGGCCGGCGATTGCTTCGGGATCCAGCTCCGCAACGACGCCTACTGGAGCGAGGACGTTATCGTCAACGGCAAGTACGTTGACGTCGACATCGGCGTCGACCTGGTACCGGCATCGATGACCGGCGGCGACGGGACCGACTCGTTTCACGACTGTCGGTTCTTCGGGACGTTCACCGGCGTCCGGGGCTATGGCTTCCGATGGGAGGGCGAGCCCTTCGACGTGGTCTGTGGCGCGACTGTCATCCTGGCCGGCGAGGAGGCGACCGCCCACTACCTCAACGGCAACTTCCAGGACGCGGTCTTCCAGGGCAGCGACAGCGAGAGCATTAATCCCCATCCGGAGACGCAGGCCAGCTTCGAGCTCGGGCCGGACTACTACCACGGCCCGCTGCTGATCAATCACACCGACCACATGGGCGTCGACAGCGACAGCGACGTCGCTGCGCTGTTCGGGATCGAAGTCCAGGGCCAGGAACTCCGCTTGAAAAACTACAACCGTCCGGACACCACGTTCACGATGTACCGCGACGGAACCGTCGATTTCACCCCCGATGAGTGACCGTACCGACGAGTCGAACGCGGAACTGCCGCTCCGGCGCCGGCAGGCGCTGGCACTCGGCGCGAGCGCGCTCGCCTGGAACGCCGCCGGAACCGTCGCCGCGGTACCGGGCAACGGCCAGGGACAGAGCTCGAAGGGGTACGGTGCCGGCGGGTACGGCGACGGCGGCTACGGTGAGTAGCTGCCTGGTCGATCCGCGAAAGCGGACCGCCGACCCACGTGGATCGTCGCGACCTCATTACGTTTCGGTCACGTCCCGGTAGAGCCGTTCGACCTCGTCGACGATCCGACCCCAGTCGAACCGCTGCGCGACGTCTCGGGGCAGGGTCGCCGGGCGCTCGCCGTCAAGGACTGCCGCCAGTCCGTCTGCGATCGCCGCGACCGTCGAGCCCACGAGCAGCCCCGCGTCGTCGACGACCTCTTCGACGGCCGAGTCCGGATGACGGACGGCGACGACCTGACAGTCGGCGGCCATCGCCTCCAGCAGTGCCAGCCCGAACCCCTCGCGCGTCGAGGGGGAGACGAACACGCTCGCCCCACGCATGAGCGAGTAGACGTCCCTGTCTTGCTCGACGGGCCCGTAGAATGTGATCCTGTCTCGCGAATCGAGCGCGTCGGCTTGCGCACGGAGACGGTCGCTTTCGGGCCCGTCCCCGACGATTCCCAGCCGGATGTCCCGGCCGGCCGCGATACGGTCGAACGCCGACAGCAACTGATCGACGCGCTTGCTCTCGACGAGTCGCCCGACGAACAGCACCTCGGGCGCGTCCGGATCCGGATCGACCGCGGCGATCCGGTCGGTGTCGATCCCGTTGTAGATCGTCGTGATACGCGTGCCCGGCACACCGATCGTTTCGAGCCGGTCGGCCGTCAGCCCCGAGACGGCCACCGCCCGTCCGGCGAGGCGCGCAGCCAAACGCTCGACGACGATCCCGCCGACACCCAGCGCCCCGATGTACTCAAGCCAGTAGCGGTTCCACACCTCGTGCCAGGTCGTCACCAGCGCCGCGTCAGATCGCGCCGCCGCTGCTGCGGCGGGAAAGACGGGAAAGTAGGGAAACACCGACACGTCGATCACGTCGTGGTCGCTGGTCAAAAGCGGCCGGGCGAGCCGAGCCGAAAACTCGACTGCCTCTCCGATCGAGCGGCGCTCGCCGATGTACAGCTCGCGTCGGGGAGCAACCGCACGTAGCGTCACCCCCTCCTGCTCGTACTCGTCGCCATCCCCCCAGTACCGGCGCGTGTAAAGTGTCACGTTGTGATTACGATCCGCAAGCCTGCGACCGAGTTCGTAGAATCGTCGCTCCGCGCCCCCTTTGACGAAGGGGTAGGCGACGTTCGAAACGAGTGCGACGTCCAGGCTGTGGCTCATCGATGTGTTCCCGTGGTTCACCGCTCGTAGAGCAGCCGCTCCAGGTTCTCGCGGACGGTCTCGCGGTCGTTGTGCTCGGTGTAGTAGTCGATCGTTCGGGCCAACCCTTCCTCGAGAGTGTACTGCGGTTCCCAGCCAAGCAGTTCCTTCGCGCGGGTGGTGTCGGCGGCGCGATGGCGGACGCCGACCGGTTTGTCCGGGCTGTACTCGATCTCGTCGGGTCGCCAGTCCATGTACTCGAAGATGGCCTCCGCACACTGGTTCAGCGAGATGTGATCGGGGATACCGGCGTTGACAGCACTCCCGTCGGTGATGTGTGTCGACGCCAGCCGAAGTGCCCGCGTGATGTCGCTGACGTACGTGAAGTTGCGCGTCTGCTCGCCGTCGCCCCAGATCGGGAACGGGTCCTGTCCGGCGAAGGCCTTCGCGATCAGCGCGACGACGGCGTGGGTCTCGTTCTCCCGCGGGCCGTAGGCGGTGAAGATGCGCACCGAACTCGCGTCGATGCCGTACTGTTCGTGGTACGACCGCAAGGAGAGCTCTCCCATCAGCTTCGCCCAGCCGTAGGTCTCGTCGGCGAACGCGCCCCCGCGCTCCTCGAAGGTGATCATGTCCTCCCGGAGCGGGACCTGCTGTTTCTGGATGTCCGTCGGGTAGGTGCAGGCGCTTGAGGCGAAGGTGATCCGCTCGACGCCGTTCTCGACGGCCGTCTCGAAGACGACGTTGTCCAGCGCCATGTTCGAGGCGCAACTCGCCGGGTGGGTCGCGATGTATCCCCGACCGCCGTGGTCGGCCGCGAGGTGAAACACCGTCTCGATGCCCTCGCTGGCCTCCAGTGCGACGTCCCAGTGCTTGAGGTCGCCGACCAGCAGCTCGATGTCGTCCTCGACCGCTTCGAGGTTCTCTCTGCGGCCACTGGAAAAGTCGTCGGCGACGCGGACGTTCGCGCCGTGCTCGACGAGTTCCTCGACGAGATGCGATCCGATGAACGAGGCACCCCCCGTGACGAGGACGTCCTCGCCGGTCCAGTCGCGGTCGTCGTGCTGTGCTGTCTCTGTCGTGTTAGTTTGTGTCATATCTGGTGTCTGAAGTGCGTTCTGGGTGTCTCCGGCTGGCTGATTCTGCTCTCTGTGCCGGGCTCACCGTTCCGGACCTCGTGGCACGTCGACGGTCGGCGTGTCGTCGACGTTGAGGGGCGTCTCGCCGATCGGACCCTCGGCCGCTTCGAAGGCGGCGACGAACCGCCGAAGCCCTTCCTCGATGCCGACGGTGGGCGCGTATCCCAGCTTCCGGAGCTTCGTCACGTCGGCTCGCAACGCCACGGGATCGCCTTTCCAGCTGGAGCCGGTGAACCGCAACTCCGTGTCGAGGCCGAGCAGGTCGATCATCGTCGCCGCCAGGTCGCGGATGCTGATGACCGCCTCGCCGGAGACGTTGTAGGCCTCGCCCGCCTCGCCGCGGTCGGCGAGCAACAGGAACGCCGAGACCGTGTCGTCGATGTAGGCGTAGTCCCGGACCTGCTCGCCGGTCCCGAGCACTTCGAGTTCGTCTGGATCAGCCTGCAGCTTCTGCAGGAAGTCGTACATCACGTACCGGGGCTGGCGCGGCCCGTACGTGTTGAAGATCCGTAACGCGGTCGTGTCGAACCCGTGTTCGGTGTGATAGGCTCGCACGTACCGATCCCCGGCCAGCTTGTGGACGCCGTACGGAGAGATCGGGTTGTACGGGTGACCCTCGTCTATGGGTTCGTACTCGGGGTTACCGTAGACGGCACACGAGGAAGCGTAGACGATCCGCGGGTCGAGATCGGCCGTCCGAAGCGCCTCGAGTAGGTTCAGCGTCCCCTCGGCGTTGATCGCCAGGTCATCGTGCGGGGCGTCCCACCCAGCCGATGTTCGACGCGTGTCCGCGGCCGCCGCCAGATGGAAGACGACGTCCGGGTCGTCGATCGCGTCCGCCAGTGCTTCCCGGTCGCGTACGTCGACTTCCGCGAAGGATGCCTCTTCGTTGACGTATTCCCGCCGCCCCGACGAGAGGTCGTCGAGTACGGTGACCTCGTTGTCCGCTACGAGCGCGTCAACGAGGTGCGAACCGATGAATCCGGCGCCACCGGTGACGAGGATTCGTTTCCCCTCGATCATTGCCGCACCTCTGTCAGTACAACCGTCACTGAACTAATAGTACCACCGTCATTATATAGGTGAATTGTCTGGAAACCTAATGAACGTTTGGGAGAGATGATAGCATGCAAGCAGATCTTACTGGACCCGTGGTATCCGACCGGCGACGCTATCGCTCACGGTCGTCGTCGGCCAGTAAGACTATCTTTCACGGTCATCCATCAGTGGCGACGTCATCTCTTGTCGCGGTCTCGTACACTTCTCGCAGATCCTCGGCCACGCGCTCGAAGGTTCGCTCTTCCGCGAACGTGCGCATCGAGTCGGAATCGTACGTCGCAGCGGGATCGGCGACGAACTTCGCGATTTTTCGCCTGAGGTCGTCGGCGTCCTCGGGAACGAAGGTCAATCCCAGATCACGATCACGGATCTGTCGGTCGAAGACGCCGAAGGCCGGTGCGAGGATCGGCTTGCCGGCCCCACAGGCTTTGAGGAACGGGCCGCTGGTTCGACGCAGTCCGAACGACGGGCGGTACGGGAGGACGATCCCGTCGGCGGCCGCGTAGTACAGCGGGACGTCCTCGTCGGGGATAAAGGAGAGCACGTCGTGGATCGGAACCGATGACCGGTTCTTGGCCGCCTGCACGTCTTCGGCGGTCACGTCGACCGGTCTGCCCGCCAGCACCAGCGTGAACTGGGGGCCGTCGTAGCCCGCGAGCGCCT
>JBMCBU010000129.1:0-5704 GCA_048623335.1 Halapricum sp. | reverse complement strand
CTCTGGCGAGCCCTCGTTCGGTTCACTCACGAGCACGCAGTCGGGCGGTCGATACGGAAGGGACTTACACTACTCACCAGCAAACACGCTCTCGTGACCGCGCAGAAGACTGTCGCTGTGAGTGGATCAATCGGCAGCCTGTTCGGCCCGTGATAGCTCTCTCACTCCTAACGGATCCGCCATCGATGTCGCGGTGACCAGCCGCAAGAACTGCCCCGCGTTCGTGAGCAGTTTGTTCTCAGCCTTCCGGAGGTGTTCTTCGTATGTCGAACGAGCCACCGACGTCTGCTCGGCAAGCTCCCGAAGCGAGGTCTTGCGCGGCTGTTCGTAGTAGCCACGCTCCAGTGCCAGCTGGAGTGCCGCCAACTGCCGGTCGGTGAGGTTCTCGAACAGTTGATTCGCCGGGGCGAGCATACTGTGGGGGATCTGTTTCTCCGCGATCGAGGTTTTCGAGAGCAATTCGATGTCCCTGTCGGAGCGCAGATCACTGAGCAGTGCCCGAATGTCATCATCGTCGAACGCGACCGCCGTGTAGTGCTCCCAGCCCTGACGGTAGATCGTCGGCGACTGATACAGACAGTTGTGTTCCTCGAAGCGATCGATGACGGCGTCTTCGAGTGTACAGAGACACGACTGCGTGACGACGTGATACCCTGAATCGTCCGCTGACTCGTGCAGCACAGTTCCGAGCTGACTGATCTCCTCAAGCAGTTCGTCTGTCGGCGTCGTCTCCGTCGTGATTTCGAGTACTTGGCAGTCGCTCAGCGGCCACTCACGGATGGTCAAGTCGGGAAACCGCTCCGAAATACCCCGGTACGGACACTCGTGTTTGACCCGAATCGAGGCCTCGTACAGACTCATACGAACGCCTTTGGCCTGATCGTGATTAACACTGCCGGTCATGTCCGGCAGTCTCTATATACGAACATGCCGACTATTCGGGAACACCGATGCCGGAAATCTCGCCGGAAACGCTTAGCGAACAGCGACAAGACGATGACGGAGAACCGCTCGTCCTCGATATTCGCCACGAGGACGACTTCGAGGAGTGGCACATTCCGGGCAGCCTCAACGTCGATGTCTACGACGAGTTGACCGGTGCTCCCGGACAGGCCAGGGAGGCCCTTTCGGAGCTCCCACGTGGGGAAACAGTTGTCACCGTCTGTGCCGCAGGTGTGGTGTCACAGACTGCAACGCACGTGCTCCGAGAGATGGACTACGACGCGGCGACGCTCACCGACGGCATGAACGGCTGGAGCCGCGTTCACCGACACGCGCAGGTTTCGGTCGACTTCGACGGCACGCTCGTTCAGGTCGCACGTCCAGGGAAAGGCTGTCTTTCACACGTTCTCATTTCGGACGGTGAAGCCGCCGTCTTCGACCCCTCACACTATCTCGAGGAGTACGAAGCGATTCTCGACGAGTACGACGCCACACTCGTCGGCGTCTTCGACACGCACGCCCACGCTGACCACGTCTCGGGCGGAGCGACACTCTCCGAAACACACGGCGTCCCCTACTCCCTCCATCCCAGGGATGCCCTCGCCATTGAGGCGACAGCGCTGGAAGACGGACAGTACATCCCAATCGGACAGCTCGATATCGAGGTAATCCACACGCCAGGGCACAGCGAGGGGAGCGTTTCGTTCGACATCGAGGGCGCAGCGCTGCTCACAGGTGATACGCTCTTTCACGAGAGCGTCGGACGCGTCGAACTCGGCGTCGAAGCCGGCATCGAGGACGCCGACGCCGAGCACAACGCCGCGACACTCTACGAGAGCCTCCAGCGACTCCTAGAGGGGCCGGACGACGCGTTGGTCCTGCCGGCCCACGACCCAGGTTCGCCCGAACCACCAGTGACCGCGACCCTCGCGGAAGTCAAACAGCGAAACGACGATCTCGGCCGTGGGCGCGCGGAGTTCGTTCGCGAACTCGCGTCGGATATCCCGGATCACCCACCGAACTTCGAGCGCGTCAAACGGACGAACGTGGGACAGGAATCGGTCCCGGCCGACGAACTGGCCGAACTGGAACTGGGCCCGAACAACTGTGCGGCTGAGTGACGTATGAGCACGACAACTGAACTCAAACAGGGAATCCGCGAACACCTCGGGCAGTTCTCACTGCACGTACTGTTGGTGTTCGCAACCGGATTGACCATCGGCTCCGAACGCACCGTCGTCCCCGTGCTGGGAGAGGACGTCCTCGGCGTCACGTCGTTTCTCGTCATCGGCTCGTTCGTCGTCTCGTTCGGGATCGTCAAGTCGATCCTCAACCTCTATGCCGGGAAGTGGGGCGAAGCGTACGGTCGCAAGCCCGTTCTGGTCCTCGGATGGGCGACGGCGCTCCCACTCCCGATCATCCTCATCTTCGCACCCAGCTGGGGGTGGATCACTGTCGGGAACATCCTGCTGGGTATCAACCAGGCGTTGACCTGGAGTATGGCGATCAACGCGAAGATCGATCTCGCAGGCCCCGATCAGCGCGGCCTCGCGGTCGGCATCGACGAGTCGTTCGGCTACACCGGGGTCGCCGTCGGTGCCTGGATCACCGGTGTCATCGCCGGACAGTGGAGCCTCCGTCCTGAGCCGTTTTACTTCCTCGCCGTCGTCGTCGTGCTGGCGTTTCTCATCTCGATCTTTCTCATCAGAGAAACCGTCCAGTACGCACAGGCGGAGGGAGACGACGACCACCACGACGCGAACCTCCCGTTCAACGACGTGCTGAAACGGGCAACCTACGGTGACAGGACGCTGTTCGCCGCCGCACAGGCCGGCCACATCGAGAACTTCGTCGATACGTTGTTCTGGATCGCTGTCCCGCTGTATCTGGTCAGTCAGGGCCTCGGAATCGCGGCAGTCGGGGTCGTCGTCGGCGTCCACAGCGCGATGTACTTCCTCCAGATTGCGACCGGTGGACTCGCCGACCGCATCGGCCGCCGACCCCCCGTCATCTGGGGAATGTTCCTCGCCGGAGCCGGCGTCCTCGGAATGGTACTCGTCGAGGGGTATCTCGCGTGGGCAGTCCTGGCGGCCGTCTCCGGCCTGGGGATGGCGCTGCTGTATCCGAACCTGATGACCGTCCCGAGCGACGCCGCCCACCCGACCTGGCGGGCGGCGGGCATGGGCGTCTACCGGATGTGGCGTGACTCCGGCTACGCAGTCGGCGCGATCATCATCGGGCTCTCGATGGAGTTTGTGAACGCCGAAGCCGCGTTCTACATGACTGGGCTCCTGATGTTCGTCTCCGGTGGCGTCGTCTACCTCTGGATGGAAGAGACCCATCCCGATTTCGGGACGCACGAACCGCCCGCTCCTGCGTCGGAGCCGCAAGCCTCGACTGTCCCACAGGACTAGACTACTTCTCGCTCCGCGAGGAACTCGTGAAACTCGTCCTCGCCGAGTATCGGCACCCCTTCGCTTTCGGCGTCCTCGCGCTTTCGCTGGCCGGGGTTGTCGCCGACGATCAGGTAGTCGGTGTTGCCGGAGACGCTGCTCGTGGCGTTGCCGCCGTGGGCCTCGACGAGCTCCTGGGCCTCGCTGCGAGTGTACTCGTTGAGCGTCCCCGTGAACACGACGGTCAGCCCGTCGAGTTCGTCGCCGCCGGTCGTGTCGGCTTCCTGTGGGGTGACGTATTCGAGGAGGCGATCCAGCGTCTCCTGGGTTCGCTCCCGTCTGAAGAAGGTAACGATACTGTCTGCGACCTCGGGACCGACGTCTTCGACCGCCTGGAGGCGTTCTGTATCCTCCGATTCAGCCACCTCGCGGAACGCCTCGAACGTGGCGAACGCCCCGGCGAGCGCGGCGGCCGTCGTCGACCCCACGTCCGGGATCGACAGCGCCGCGAGGAAGTCCGCGAGCGGCGGCTGGCGGCTGGCCTCTAGCTCTTCGAGGAGGTTTTCGGCGCTCTTTTGCCCCCAGCCGTCGAGATCCGCGAGTTCGGATGCGTCCAGTTCGTAGAGGTCCGGCAGCGATTCGACCAGCCCGGCCTCGAGCAGTTGCTCGACGCCGGCCTCGCCAAGCCCCTCGATATCCAGTCCCGCCCGAGAGGCGTAGTGGACGATCGCCCGTTCGAGTTGGGCCTCGCAGGTGAACCCGCCGGGACAAAAGGCCATCGGGCCGTCGCGCTCGACGGGACTCCCGCAGACTGGACACCGCTCGGGAAATTCGAACGTCCCTTCGGCTCGCTTTTCCGTGACTTCGACGACCTGCGGGATGACGTCGCCGGCGCGCTGGATCCTGACCTCGTCGCCGACCGCAACGTCGAGACGCTCGATCTCGGCGGGGTTGTGCAGCGTCGCCCGCGAGACGGTGACGCCGCCGACCTCGACCGGATCCAGCAGTGCGACGGGCGTGAGCCGGCCGGTTCGGCCGACCTGCACCACGACGTCACGGACGCGGGTGGTCTCCTTGCGGGCGGGGAACTTGTAGGCGAACGCCCACCGCGGTGCGCGTGCCGTCGATCCGAGCAGGCCACACGCCTCGCGGTCGTCGAGTTTGATCACCGTGCCGTCGATCTCGTAGTCGAGATCGTCACGGATCGCACGCAGGCGATCACGGTACTCGATGGCCCCGTCGATGTCCTCGACGAGTTCGACGTGGTCGCTGACCCGGAGTCCCCATTCCGGAAGTCGCCCGTAGCGGTCGTGCTGTGAGTCGAACTCGACGCTCGAATCGAGGACAGCAAAGAAAAAGATCGACAGCGGGCGCTCGGCGGTGATCGAGGGGTCGAGCTGTCTGAGCGTCCCGGCGGCGGCGTTGCGCGGGTTGGCGAAGGGGTCGTCACCGCGCTCGATGCGCTCGCGGTTGTACTCGTTGAACGCCTCCCGTGGCATGTAGATCTCGCCGCGCACGGCCAGATAGTCGGGGTGATCGCCGCGGAGCCGCTCGGGGACGGCCCCGATCGTCCGGACGTTCGCGGTGACGTCCTCGCCTTCCGT
Source organism: Halapricum sp. (assembly GCA_048623335.1). Taxonomy (GTDB): domain Archaea; phylum Halobacteriota; class Halobacteria; order Halobacteriales; family Haloarculaceae; genus Halapricum. Next base: position 765 of record JBMCBU010000129.1, on the reverse strand, counting down.
GCCGTCCCCGCGAGTCGCCGCCCGCTGGTAGCGACCGTCCTCGTAGATGATCTCGACGGAGAGGCCGTCGAACTTCGGTTCACAGTGATACTCGATGGGGCCGTCGTAGCCTGCCTCGGCGAGCTCCCGGCGGACGCGGTCGTCGAACGCCCGCACGTCCTCGACGTCGCCACTCTGCTCGATCGACCGCATCGGCGCGACGTGCTCGACGGTCGCCAGTTCGTCGAGCGGGTCGCCGCCGACCCGCTGTGTCGGGCTGTCCGCCCGGTCGAGATCGAATTCGTCTTCGAGGTCGCGCAACCGGGCGAACAGCGCGTCGTAGGTCCGATCGGCGATCACGGGGTCGTTCTCGACGTAGTAGCGGTGGTCGTGATACCGGATGGCCTCGCGGAGATCGGCGGCCTGCTCGCGGGCGCGTTCGGGATCGAGGTCTCCGACGGGCTCGAAGTCGGTCGGGGGGTCTGTGAGATAGGGGTTGTCCGGCGGCTCGGCGTCTGGCATGCCCGAAGACGCGGTCGCCCAGAGAAAGAAGGCTACGGAATCGTCCGCACCAGTGGACTGTCTGCGTGTTTCGACATCAACTCTCGATTATGTCGACCGAGAGCAGATCGTTGATCGGTTCGTTGTCGAAATCGCTGGCGTCCCGCGTGACGAACGTTGCACCGGTGTCGCGGGCAGTGGCTGCATGGAGAAGGTCGGCAAGTCCAAGAGAGACCCCTGTTTCTGGAGGAGTGTCCGGAGTTGGGCGGCCTCGGAGGCGACGTC
>JBMCBU010000128.1:0-5709 GCA_048623335.1 Halapricum sp. | reverse complement strand
CCTCCACAACCGACATTATCAAGTATCCCGGCATCGAACATAGATGCAAGCCAATCGCGTAAAGTTTCAATCGGAAGACTCGGGGTCGCTTCCCGCCGACACGGACGGTTCCACGCCCACCACCTCGGTTCACAACGAGGTGGGGAGTACGTGGTTGAGATTCGTTCGCCGTCCTCACAGAACCCGTAGCCCCGCTGGAGTCGGGTGGTAACGCTCGTGTACGGGAGGGGGTGACGGCTTAACCAAAACACGCCCCGTTCGCGGTTGCACTTCGCCACGAATCGGCGTGGTGGAGTACGGTCGATGGCACGGCCCGTGTCGCGCCCCTCGAAACGGGGGACGTGAATCCCCGCGTTCGCACAGTCCGTTTTGGACTGGACGTGGGGAGCGCCACAAGCAGGGCGACTCGCAACGAGTCGGCGTCACCATGCGCTCACCGCCCTGACGTGGAGCGCACGAACCCGGTACTCCCTTCGCGGGAGGAAGTTGCCCTCGGGGGCTTGGGAACGACCCGATGCCCCACGCGGGAATCCCTTCAGGGCGGGGAGGATGTCAACCATGACTGAATAGTATCACAACACTTACCACAGACAATGTCGGATGCCGACAGCGAGAGTGTGCGTGCAGTGCTCGCCGACATCATCGGCGATCCGGACGTGGGCCAGCAGGCTCTGCCGCGGCTGGTCGGAAGGCTCGACAACGATGACCGGGCTGTCCGTATCGGGGCGGCCTGTGGGATCTGCCTGATCGCGAGCGACGATCCGGAAAGCATCGACTACATCGTTCGGCGGCTGGCCGACCGGCTCGACGACGACACCTCGCGGCCGGAAGCGATCCTGGCGTTCGAGTATCTCATGACGCAGTTTCCCGAGCGCGTCGACGGCGTCTTGCAGCGCCTCCGCGAGGAACGCGACGAAGAGCCGTTGCAGTACACGCGCCAGGGTGGGTTCATCCGGAGCGGCTACTTCCAGCCGACCGAGCCTGGCCAGAACGATGTCGGGCGGGTCCGTCGCCCCGGTGAAGGGGTCACCGCCGGCGAGAGACTCGTCTACGGTTCGACCGACGAGCGGGCCGAACGGCCAGCGGCGGAGGCCAGTTCGGACGGGACACCGACAGAGACGGGCGAGTCAGAAGGCGAGACTGAGCAGTCGGGGACCGAAGAGACCCCCCATCAGCGGATGAATCGACTATACGAGCGAGTCAACGCGATCGTCGAACGAAGCGTGTTCGATCGGCTGATGTTGCTGACCGGGCAGGCAACTGGACGGTACGCGAAGAACTATCCCGTTCTGGCGACGCGTGCCGGCCGTGAGGAGGCGATCTCGCTTCGGCTGTTTCACGAACCGACCGAAGGTCGCGAACCGTTTCGAGCGCAGCTCGCCGGCGCTGTCGACAACTGGGGACGGATCGACCACGAACACGTCGTCTCCGTGTACGATGGCGGCCGCCGACCGGAGTCGTGGGCGGCGACTGAGCACGTCGAATTGACGTTGGCTGTCGACCTGCCGGCCTGGAACGTCTCCGAAGCTGTCGGTACCGTCGCACGGCTCGCCGACGGCCTCGCGGCGGTCCACCAGCAGGGGATCGTCCACGGCGGGATCGATCCGGGAAGCGTCGTGGTCGAACTCGAAACCGAGGAGGGGCGACGGGCCAGGCTCGACAACGTCGGCTTGTTGCCGGTGTATCGGCAGTTCTTCCATCCCTCGACCGTCCTAGATCCGCGTTTCGCCGCGCCGGAGTACTTCGATGTCGCCTTTGGCGGCATCGACCAGGCGACGGACGTCTATCACCTCGGGGCCGTTCTCTATTACTTGCTGACGGGCGAACCCCCCTACGACGGCGAATACGACGAGGTGCGAGCACAGGTGCCCGGCGACGCCCGACCGACGCCACCGTCCGCGGTCGCGGACAGTCCCGCGGAACTCGACGATATCGTCTCGAAAGCGCTCGACCGACAGAAGCTGACGCGTTACGAGACTGCGATCGCGTTCAAACAGGACCTCCTCGACGCAAGGAGGCGGATATAATGGCGAACCTGATCGGAGTCAACGAGTTGGCGAACAATCCGAACCTCACCTTCATCGCGTTCATCGCGTTTTTCCTGTTGACGGCGCTTGGCGTCCGGTTTGCGCTGTATGCCTACTGGAACGGACGGGCCGGCGACGACACGCAGACGACACTATGGGGGTATCTGTTGCTCGTCGGCGTCGTCGCCGCGGGCTACGGCCTGTTCGGGATCGGCCGGATCGTCTTGTTGGTGGACGTGCTCCTGGAAGTGGCCAGCGGTGTGGCCCTTCTTTTTGTGCTCGTGTTGGCGCTTGCGTTGCGGGAACTCGACACCGCAAGTACGGCCACACCAGACCACACCGAAGCGGGAGGGGACACGTCCGTGACGGTACTGTTCCTGGGAGTCGTCGGACTGATTACGGCTGGGCTCGTCACGTTGCCGGAACGCCGCCAGTTGATCGCCGGACTGCTGGGCCTCGGCGGCCTGGCTTTCCTCCTGTATGGATATCGATTCGGACGGCGACAACTCGATCGCACGCGCGTCCGAGGGACGCTCCTGGAGACGCTCCTTCGACATCTGCTCCCGGTTCTGTTGTTCGCAGCACTGATCTCGATCGTCGAGCTAGCCGTGTTCGCGGGCCTCGATCGTGTGATCGTCCTCCACGTACAGGTGGTGTTGGTGATCATGACAGCGACGACGTTGATGACGTCGACGATCAAACTCCGTCAGAACCTCCGCGGTATGCGCACGTGAGCGACTAACGCTACCGGCAGGCCGCGGGTTCCTCGACGATGACGCCGTCGACGCCCATCTTCTCGTAGTTCTCTGTCCGCTCCGGATCGCTGATGGGCCAGACGTTGACCGCAAGATCCGAACGGTGGGCACGCTCTAGCAGTGCGAAATCGACCAGTCGCCGGTGGGGATGGATCGCCACACAGTCCAGACTCGCCGCCCGCTCGATGGCCGCCTCGGAGGACGAATCGACGATCAGCGCGCGGTCGACCGACGGAGCGGCGTCACGCGCTGCCGTGAGTGTCTCGACGTCGAACGACGAGACCAGGATCTCGGTGTCGAATCCCTCGATCAGTTCCAACACCGGTTCGACGAGACCGGGCGCTTTGAGTTCGAGATTGAGCCCGACGTCGTCGGGAACGGTCCGCAACACCGCTTCCAGCGAGGGGACGCCCTCGCCGGTCCCGAGCACGTCCATCGACTGCAACGTCGCAAGCGAGATGTCGGCCACGGCCCCGGTGGAGTCGGTCACCCGATCGACGGTCTCGTCGTGGATGACGACCGGTTCGCCCGAGCGACACCCCCGCACGTCGACTTCGATCATGTCCGCCCGGTCGGCGGCCTGACGGATGGCTGTCAGCGTGTTTTCTGGATAAAGCCCGGCGAAGCCACGATGAGCGATACAGCGCATATCGGAGGCCACGGCCCGAGTATCAATAGGGTTTTGGAGGCGACGTCGGCCGGGAGCGAACGCATGCCATGTTTTATTCACATTCGGGCCCTGAGAACAGTCACCGATGTCAGTCGAATTCGATTTCAGCGATTCGGTGGCGCTCGTGACTGGAGCCGGCGGCGCGCTGGGGAGTGCGATCGCAACGGCCTTCGCGGAGTCGGGGGCGACGGTCGCGGCGGTCGACATCGTCGAGCCCGAAAGCGAGGACTTCCTGCTCGATCCTGCTCACGAACTGATCGAGGTGTACCAGGCAGATTTCGTCGACGAATCGCAAGTGCGCGAGACGATCGAGACAGTCGTCGACGACCACGGCGGGATCGATTATCTGGCCAACGTCGCCGGGACCTGGCGTGGCGGGACACCAATCGACGAAACCGACGTCGAGACCGTCCAGTTCCTGTTCGACGTCAATCTCAAGACGATGTTCCTCGCCTCGAAGCACACCCTGCCGCACCTCCGCGAGCGCGAGGGTGCCATCGTCAGCGTTTCGGCGCGCTCGGCGCTGGAAGGCGGCACGGGCGACGGGATCTACCGCGCCTCGAAGGCGGGCGTCAAGCTGCTCACCGAGACGATCGCCGAGGAAAACGAGGGGAGCGTGCGGGCCAACGCGGTCCTTCCCAGCGTGATCGACACGCCGATGAACCGCGAGATGATGCCGGACGCCGACCACGACGCGTGGGTTGAGCCACGAGAGATCGCCGAGGTCGTGCAGTTTCTCTGTAGCGACGCGGCAAGCGTCACCAGTGGGGCCTCGGTCCCGGTCTACGGCGAGGCCTAGAGCCCGAACACCGGGACAAACGCGAAGGTCAGGTACGCGCCGATCGTCGCGATCACCGGGACGACGTTTTGCAACAGGACGACGCGCGCGGTCGTCGCCGGGTTGAACAGGTTCGTCGCACTGGGGACAGCTGTCTCTTCGGTACCGATGCCCGGTAACTCCTGTCCGGGTTCGTCCGCCGCGAGCGCGTCGACGGAGACCGGCGGTGTCTCCTCGCCGGTGACAGCCTCCGGGAGCGTCACTGGTCGCGTCGCCCGGCCCCAGCCCAGTCCGATAATCGAGACCGTCGCGATCACGACGAAACTCGCGGGGATGCCGATCGTCGAGAGAAAGACCACTAGCGCAGAACTGACCGAGGCGACGACGATCGCAGCCGTCAATGGGAGTTCGGTGATATCGCTGCCCATCGTCTCGAGCGTTCGACGGGCGATCGTGAACGTCCCGATCGCGACGGCGATGCCGCCGAGGATGATCGCACGATTCATCTCCAGTGAGTCGCTTCCCACCAGCGGCGCGACGGCGTTGGCGATGTTCGAGGTCCCGGAGCTAAAGGCCATCAGACAGCCGATCGAGACGACGGTCACGACGCCGATCAACTCTCGGCGGTTCGTCGTCTCGTGGGGGCGAGGGATCGGCACGACACCGGATCGGTCGACCACCAGCAGCGGACCATCGGAGCGGTCCATCGCGACCAGCTGGTTGATCCGGGCATAGAAGTACCGGCCGATGATCAGCGACACCCAGAACCCGAGTACCGGGGCGACGATCCACCAGACGGCAATCTCACCCATGACTTCCCAGTCCAGCGAGCCCGTCGCGATACCCAGCCCGGCGATTGATCCGACCGCCGTCATCGACGTCGAAGCCGGCACGCCGAAGACGTTTCCGACGAACAGTGCGATTCCGATGAAAAACAGGACGCCAATACTCGTCTCCAGGGTGAACACGCCGGATCGAGTAACCAGATCCGAGCCGAGCGTCTCGACGACGTTACGGCCGATCGTCCACGCACCAGCGAAGAAAAAGAGCGACATCAGCCCGGCCGCGCCCGTCTTCGAGATCGCGCCGGCCCCGACGGCCGGGCCGAACGCCGGACCGGTCGTCGAGCCGCCGATATTGTACCCTACAAACACCGCGACGAGCACACCGACGACGAGAAGTGGTTCGATCATACGTGTGCTCTATCCGAGAGCGTCAAATAATTCGCGTTCTGGTCGCGGTGAAGTACCGCGGGCGCGATGACCCGTGATACCCACGCCGTTCGTTTTATAAACGAACGCGAGTGCAGCACTAGTCCTCCGACGCCGCTGTGTCGTCGATCTTCTCTTCGACTTTCTCTTCGACCGTCTCTTCGACTTTCTGTTCGGCTTTCTCTTCGACCGTCTCTTCGACCTTCTGTTCGGCTTTCTCTTCGACCGTCTCTTCGACTTTCTGTTCGGCTTTCTCTTCGACCGTCTC
>JBMCBU010000127.1:0-5772 GCA_048623335.1 Halapricum sp. | reverse complement strand
AAACCGACCGAGGCCCAAAAAGAGCCGGATGGATCTGAAGCCGAGGGAACACCGGAGATATCCGAGACCAAAGCGTCGCCGAGTGAAACCGAGGCGGACGAGTCTCTCGGGACGGACGAGCCGACCGACGTGATCAAGGGGATCGGCTCGACCTACGCCGACCGGCTCGCGGACGCGGGGGTCGAGACGGTCGCAGACCTAGCCGCTCGAGACGCCGAGGCCCTCGCCGTGGAGACTGGCATCTCAGAGAAGCGCCTGGGGACCTGGATCGAGCGTGCGAGACACCGTTGATACTGGCGGCGATACCGTTTCAAGCTGATAGGGATTCGCGTCGAAACCCATCGATTCCTCTCGGGAAATCGATATTCATCACCCGATCGGAGGTGGTATTTGTCCGATCGGCTACGCGAATCACTATGAGTTGCCAGGACGGCGTGCAGAATAGTCGTCTCGACCGCCTCGGGGTCAAGCCGTCCGAGAATCTTTGATTCCCGCGATCACGGCGATCTTCGATGTCCGGACGACCCCGTGGCATCCGCCTCGCTATGCTGTGAACGGACAGCTGTCAGTACTAGTCGTCCGCAGGAGCGGCAGCGGTCCCGCCGGTCAGCTCGACAGGGTCGGCGTCGACGCCGAGTTCCTCGAGCGCGACCTGTGCGGCACGCTTGCCGGAGACGAGCATCGCACCGAAGGTCGGCCCCATCCGCGGGAGTCCGTAGGTCGTCGCGGTCGCCATTCCGGTCACGATCAATCCCTCGTGGGCGAGGCCCGTGTTCTCGACGACCGCGTCCTCGCTCTCGCCGACCCACATCGAATCGTGGCCCGGTGAGTCGTGGCCGGGCGCGCCGTAGGAATCGTCGTCGGTCTGGTCCATGCCGGCGTTGGTCTTGCTGTCTTCGATCCCCGGCGCGGTCAGTACACCACGCTCGTCGAGTTTCTTGACGGCCATCGCGTCGTGACCGGTCGCGTCGATGACCAGCTCGGACTCGACGGCGATCGGATCGACACAGGTGATCTCCCGCGGGAGCGCGTGGACCGGTGTCCAGTTCATCACGATCCCTCCGACGCGGTGGTCCTCGCGGATGACGATGTCCGTGAACTCGGTCATGTTCTGCATCTTCACTCCGGCGTCACAGGCGGCCTTGATCAGGCCCGAGCACGCCTCGGGCCCGTTAGCGACGTACAGCCCCTCACTGTCGCGGGATTGTTTGTACTCGACCGCCAGCTCGTCGAGGACCTGCTGGGCCGGATCGCGGACGGTGACTTTGTTCATCAAGAACCCTCCGAGCCAGAACCCCCCACCGAGGTAGTTGTTCTTCTCGACGACCATCGTCTGCACACCACGCTCTGACAGTTCCTTCGCCGCCATCAGTCCCGACGGACCGCCCCCGACGATAATGACGTCCGAATCCGAGAAATCCAGGAATTCCTCGGTCCACTCCTGGCCGATCGCGCGCGTCACTTCCGCCTCGTCGACGTCGCTGAACTGATCGAATCCGTGCATACCACTCAGTAATATTACCTTGTGGTTAATAGAGGTTGTGGAACCGGACACCGAGTGTGGATACGGCACACCCGACACGACAGTCACAGTGACCTATCGCAGCGGTCACAGCAGGCCAAACAGGTTCGCCAGCGCGATCCCCAACACCGCCGCGAAGGCGAAGTGCAACAGCGTCAAAACGACCGTCGGGACGGTATCGAGGTCGTAGACGCGGCCGATCGCGAGCGCGTCAACCGAGAGCGTCGCCACGGCGACGATCAGCACGCCGAGCCCCTGAGAGACGAACCCCACGCTCTCGAGGCCGTACCGGCCGAGCAGGATCGAGACCAGCGCCGGAGCGGGCGCGACAGTCGCGGCTTTCTGTGTCGGCACCGTCCCGATGAAAAACGTCGCCGCGAGATGGAGCGTCACAGCATAGAACAGCGTCGCCACCACGAACGACAGGAGCAAAGAGAGGAGGACACTGCCGGCCGGGGCCGTCTGCAGGACGTGTAGCTGCGAGCCGCCGGTCGGAGCCGCCTGGAACGCGTGCAGTTCCGATGACGCAGACAGAGCGACCGTGTTCGGCACAGATGCCCACATAGCTCGACGTACAGTGCGACGACGCTATTCGAGCAGGCCGAGTTCCTCGAGCCGGGAGACGATCTTGTCGACGGCTTCCTCGGCGTCTTTGGGCTCTTTGCCACCGGTGATGACGAGCTTGCCGGACCCGAAAAGCAGTGCCACGACGTCGGGGTCTTCGAGACGGTAGACGAGGCCGGGGAACTGCTCGGGCTCGTACTCGATGTTCTCGAGCCCCAGCCCGATCGCGATCGCGTTCAGGTTGAGGTTCCGACCGAGGTCGGCCGACGTGACGATGTTCTGAACGACGATCTCGGGGTCTTCGTCGACCTGAATCTCCAGATCGCGCAGCTTGTCGAAGACGATCCGCAGGCTCTCGTGGACGTCGTCGGTACTTTTCGCCCCCGTGCAGACGATCTTGCCCGACCGGAAGATCAGTGCCGCGGACTTGGGTTCCTGGGTCCGATAGACGAGGCCGGGGAACTGCTCGGGATCGTAATCCGCCCCTTCGAGGTCCATGGCCACGCTCTGGAGGTCGAGTTCCTGGCCGATCCCCGTCGAGGCGACGACGTTTTCGATGTTGATGGTTTCCTTGGGGTCAACCATGTCTCGGGCTAACTGTCGTATTTAAGGCTTATAAAGGTTGGTATTTAATATTTATAAGAGAGGGTTCCAGCAGTGGCGGCGCGATCCGTATCGGGTCGTTTATACTCGCTTCGGGCAGTTGTCACGGTGTGTACGTCCTCGAACTGGCCGGGCAGGACGATGCCTTCGCGGTCGCCGAAGCAGCCACGAGGGCTAGCGACGTCACGCCGCTGGCCGCTGGACTGGCGACGGCACGCGGTCTCACGGACGGCTTCGAGACACTCGCGTTCACCCATCGAGCAGCCGAGGCGGTCGGCCGGACCGACGCGAGTGTCGAGAGTGCGGTCGCACTCCTGAAGGCAGCGCGGATCGACAGGAGTGGGACGGTCGCGGTCCGCGCACGGGACGTCCGCTCGACGACGGGAATCGATACGCAGGCCGCCGAGCGTGCCCTGGGAGACGTGCTGGTCGACCGCGGTTTCACCGTGGATCTGGACGAGCCCGATCACGTGCTGCACGCGCTGTTTTCCGGACACGACGATGCGAGCGCCGACGGCGAGACGCGAACGGGCGAGATAGACGGCGTCTGTGCGCTGGGGTGGCTCGCCACCGAGACCGACCGCGAGTTCGCCGATCGCCGGCCGACCGACCGGCCGTTCTTCCAGCCGGGGAGCATGGATCCGGTGTTGGCCCGCGCGCTCGTCAACCTCGCCGGGGCTGGCCCGAACGCGACGATCCTCGATCCGATGTGTGGTACCGGCGGCCTCCTGCTGGAGGCGGGTCGAGTCGGCGCGATTCCGGTCGGCGGCGACGTCCAGGCGAAGATGGTCCAGGGCACTCGCGAGAACCTCCGGACGTTGCTCGCGGGTCCGTGGCACCTGTATCGAGGGGACGCACGGCGCGTTCCGCTCGCTGAAGGCAGCGTCGACGGCGTGGTCTTCGACGCACCGTACGGCCGTCAATCGAAGATCGAAGGCGACCTCGACGGACTCGTCGCCGACGCGCTGGCCGAGGCACGCCGGGTGGCCCTGAGAGCCGTGGTGGTCGGCGATCGCTCGTGGGCGGGGACCGCCGAAACCGCCGGTTGGACAGTCGAGGCGACCTTCGAGCGGCGAGTTCACCGGTCGCTCGTCAGGCACATCGCGGTGCTACGGTAGCAATCTCGCGTTCGCGCTCGACAGTCACGCCAGTCCGAGTGCGCCGCGAGCACGGCGATAATCGCCGGTCATCCGCTCCAGCAGCGAGCGGACGTGAGTGCGGACGTCCGGGTCGGCGCTGACAAGGACCATACCCTCCCCTGGCTGGCCGTAGACGACGCTCGCGCCGTCCGGAACGGCCAGGATCGCCGGCAACGTCGCCAGATCCTCCTCCCCGTCGACGACGACGAGCGTCGACTCGTCGGTTCCGAGAGCGCTGTGGAGTGTCGCCAGCAACTCGGCAGTGAGCGTTCCGGCAGGGTTCGACACCGAACGGCGGGTGTCAAACGCCGGCGGACCGTTGTCGCCGACGACCGCCGTCTTGATGTCGCCATCGACGGCTGCTCGCTCGGTGCGCTCGTCGACGAGCGCGACAGCCGGGGTGTGGCCGGCTTCCAGAAGGTGGTACGTGACGATGTCACCCACCGCGACGATCGGCAACGTCGCGTCCTCGAGCAGTCGGTCGGTGTCAGTGTAGATCGGGCCCAGCGGCGGCTTCAGTTCAGATCGAAGCTCCGCCGGGAGTTCGAGCACGACGTCCCCCGGCACGTTAGCGGACCTTCAGCGCGTACCGTCCTGGTTCGGTGACTTCCATCTCGCTCGCGATTTCGGAGCGTTCGGGATGTGCGATGACGACGTAGCCGGCCCAGTCTTCGGTCAGCGAGGTCGAACCACACGCCTGACAGGCGTCTTCCTCGGAGATGTCCGAATCCTGGACCCGATGACACTCCCGACAGACCAGCCGATTCGCCATCAGCTCTCACCTGCCTGCGCTTCGCGTGCCTTCCGTTCCTCCTCGAGCCAGCCGTGCTTGCCGAGCCCGACCTGTTTGGCGGTGAGCCCGATCTTGCTGTCCCGTGGGTTGCGCTCGTCGATCGACTTGGTGACGATGCGGGCCCGGACGGCGTCGCCGACCCCGAGCGTCCGATTGGAGTCCCGGGAGGCCAGCATCTGCCCTTCCTCGTCGTAGGCCAGGTACTCATCGGAGATCTGGCTCACGTGAAGCAGGCCGTCGACGGGGCCGATCCCGACGAACGCGCCGAAGTTGACGACCTCGACGACCTCGCCGTCGACGACCTCCTGCATCTGTGGGTCGTAAGTGACGGCGTCGAACTCCGCCTCGTAGTAGACGCCCGGCCGGTTCGGCAAGACGGCGCCGTCCCCGATTTCGTGGACCTCCGTCACCGAGACGACACTGCCGACCGATTCGTCCATCCGTCCTTCGAGCTTGTCCTGCAGCAGCCGCTTGACCAGCTCGGGCGACACCTCCGCGAGATGCCGCGGCGGCACCTCGACCGTGTCCTTGAGTCGTACCCGTTTGTACATGTTATGGTTGAGTTACTTCGAGTTTGTTACGCCCCCGTAAACTAATTACGGGAACGTTTTCGTCCAGTAGCCGCCGCCGCAGCGGCATGTCGTTCGTGACCGCACCGTCGACCTTGCGCGCGATTTCGACGACCGCATCGTCCGCATATGCTGCCTCGTGCTCGATGGTTTCACACTCCCGGCGTGCGAGGTCCGCGCCGACGCTTGCGGCCTTCGCCTCCTCGCCGTTGCCCTCGGCGAGGTCGTCGAGTTCCTCCAGCACTGCCCGCGGAACGACCGTCTCGTGGTCGCCGAGCAGGCGGTCGAGTTCCTCGAACGTCCGGACGCCGACTTCGACCGGCATCATCAGTGCGTTCGTATCGAGCACCACGCGCATCACCGAAGCGTTCCGACGCCGATGAGTCGCCAGCGAGCGCCGACTCGGCGATTGATTGCGATTTTCGCTCCCTCGGCGGCACACACCGGCCGCTTGAGGTTCACTTCACACTCGCCGTCGCGGGCGCTCGTCACCGCCCCGACCGTCGTCGCCGTGCCGACGGTCATCATCAGCGGTTCGCCCGTCGATATCTCCTCGACGTCGCCCTCGCCGACGATTCGGTC
>JBMCBU010000126.1:0-5807 GCA_048623335.1 Halapricum sp. | reverse complement strand
AGGACCCGCTCTCCTCGCTCGACCCGCGCCAGACGGTCGGCCAGACGATCCGCGAACCGCTGTCGATCCACGACTTGCCGGAGAGCGATCCGGACGTGGCGACCGAGGCCGAGGTGACCGTCTCGGGAATCGCTCGCGATCGGGTCGACGTCGTGGTCGACGACGAGATCGACGCAGTCGTCGGTTCCGGCGGCGGTGTGGCGACGGCGCACGTCGACGTGACGGTCGCGGACGGCGAGGTCGACGTCGACGTGCGCGAACACCTCGGTGTCGAGGGGACGATCGAGCGCACCGACGCTGGCGACGTGGAACGAGTCTCGGTGGAGATCTCACCCGGCGACACCGACCGACTCCGACGGCGGCGGCGCGTCCGCCAGCTGCTGGAGGCTGTCGGCCTCGAGGCGGGACAGTACGACCGGTACCCCCACGAGCTGTCCGGCGGACAGCGACAGCGGGTCGGGATCGCGCGGGCGCTCGCGGTCGATCCGGAGTTCATCGTCGCCGACGAACCCGTCTCCGCTCTCGACGTGAGCGTTCAGGCGCAGATCCTCAACCTGATGGAAGACCTCCAGGACCAGTTCGACCTGACGTACCTGTTCATCGCGCACGACCTCTCCGTGGTGCGTCACATCAGCGATCGTGTCGCCGTGATGTACCTCGGCGAGATCGTCGAGGTGGCGCCCACCGACGCGCTGTTCGCGGACCCGCAACACCCGTACACGAGGGCGTTGCTCTCCGCGATTCCCGAGCCGGATCCCACGGCGGACACCGACGACCGCGTCATCCTCAAGGGGGACGTGCCGTCGCCGATCGACCCGCCATCAGGGTGTCACTTCCGCACCCGGTGTCCGTCGGTGATCCCCCCCGCCGACCTCGACATCGAACAGGAGACGTACCGCGAGGTGATGGACTACCGACAACTGGTCGAGCGTCGGGCGGTGGACGTCGAGACGATCCTCGACGGCGCCGATAACTCGCCCGGACGGGTCGCCGCAGACGGCGGCACCGCGTCTGCTGAAACGCTCGGGGACGAGCGGGTCTCCGCCGAGGCGGTCGAAGCGATCCGAGACGCCCAGTTCGACCGCTTCCCGGACGGACACGCCGGTGAGACCGTTGATCGGTCTATCAGACTGGTGATCGCCGACGAGTGGGAGGAGGCGGCAGACGTCCTCGAAGAGACGTTCGCGAGCGTCTGTGAGCGCGAGGACCCCACACTGTCCGACGGAGATCACCCGGCTGCGTGCCACTTGATAGACTGACTGTCGGGGGTCCGATCGATACGCGATGTCATTCAGGCAGGTGCCCGCGAGTGCCGGGGGCGTCGACCGCTCGCCTACGGGAGAGCGACCGAAGTGAGTTATCAATAAACTATATTTTTGTTTTCGGGTCTCAGACCGCGGATCGGTGATGCGGATCGATGCTCTATCGCACGAAATCATTCGAATTAGAACATTTCTCTCAGTCCGTTCGGTAGGTTTATACCCGGTAACGTTCAGGTCCTATCCATGTCACCCCGCGACACAAACGTTTCACGGCGTAGGTTCCTCGGCGCCGCTGGTGGCGCCGCAGTGACGGTCGGGCTCGCCGGCTGTTCCGGCGACGGTGGGTCGGACGGCGACGATGGCTCCGACGGGTCGAACGGGTCGGACGGCGACGATGGCTCCGACGGGTCGGACGGGTCCGACGGCGAGGATGACGCCGACCTGCTCCGGTACGGTCGAGGGAGCCACTCATCGACGCTGGACTTCCAGAACAGCACGAGCGGCGAAGTCGCGAAGGTCACCGAGCAGATCTACGACACGCTCATCAACTTCGAGCCGGGCGAGTCGACACTCACCGACGGGCTCGCGTCGGACTACTCGATCGACGGCGAGACGGCGTCACTCACGCTGAAGGAGGGCGTCACCTTCCACAACGGCGAGGAGTTCACCGCACAGGACTTCGTGGCGACGTATCGCCGCTTCGTCGACTCGGAGTACGAGTATTACGCCGGCGACGACTACGTCTCTGCGTACGGCCCCTTCACGCTCGGGAGCTGGATCGACGAGATAGAGGTCGACGGCGACTACGAGCTGACGATCCAGCTCACGCAGACGTACGCGCCGTTCCTGCGCAACCTGGCGATGTTCGCGGCCGCGGTCCACTCCGAGGCGGCGATCGAGGAGTACGGCACCGACCTGTCCGAGAACGCGGTCGGGACGGGGCCCTTCGAGCTCGACGACTTCGACGACTCCAACGAACAGGTCCGACTCACCGCCTACGACGACTTCTGGGGCGACGGTCCGGAGGTCGACGAGGTCGTGTTCGTCACGGTCGGCGAGAACTCCACCCGAGCGCAGTCGCTCGCGAGCGGGGAGCTCGACATCATCGACGGGCTCGGCGCGCAGTCCTCCCAGCAGGTCGAGGACTCCGAGAGCGCCGAGCTGATTCGCATCGAGGGGATCAACATCGGGTACATGGCGTTCAACATCGCGGCGGTCGAGGAGTTCCAGGACCGCCGCGTCCGGCAGGCGATCAGCTACGCGATCAACACCGAGACGATCGTCAACGAACTCTACTCCGGGTTCGCGACGCAGGCCAGCCAACCCCTGCCGCCGAACGTGATGGGGCACGACGACGACCTCGATCCGTACCCGCACGACCCTGAGGAGGCCCAAAGCCTGCTGGAGGAGGCCGGCTACGGCGACGGCTTCTCGTTCGAGCTGGCGACGTTCCAGAACCCCCGGGGGTACAATCCCTCGCCGATCCAGACGGCCGAGACGGTCGCCTCTAACCTCAACGAGGTCGGCATCGAAGTCGAGATCAACCAGCAGTCGTTCTCGCCGTTCCTCGAATACACGGCAGAGGGCCGGCACGACGCGTGTTTCCTCGGCTGGTACACCGACAACGCCGACCCCGACAACTTCGCGTACGTGCTCCTCCACCCGCAGGTCGAGGAGGGCGAACTCACCGACGGAGAAGACTGGGTCAGTTTCGACGCCGAGGGGTACAACACGAGTAACCGCTCGGCGTGGGCGAATCAGGAGTACATGGACCTCGTCGAGCAGGGTCAGCAGACGACCGATGAGAACGAGCGGGTTGAGCTCTACAACGAGGCGATGCAGATCGCTCACGACGAAGCGCCGTGGGTGTACCTGGATTACGCCGAAGAGCTCCGCGGGGTCGCCGACCGAGTCGACGGGTTCCAGATCGCGGCGATCGGGGGTCCGTTCCTGAACCTAGTCTCGCTGGAGTAGTCGGTCACTTCAGCCCCACACTCGATGTTTCCAAAACGATTCGTACTCAAGCGGCTGCTGTTGCTCGTTCCGGTGCTGATCGGAGTGGCGACGCTCGTCTTCTCCATTCTCCATCTCTCGCCGGGCGACCCGGCGCTCACGATCGCCGGAGAGCGCGCGAGCCAGGAGTTCGTCGAGCAGATTCGCGCCGATCTCGGCCTCAACGACCCGATATGGGTCCAGTACATCGACTTCCTCGGTAACGTCGCCAGGTTCGACTTCGGTGAGTCGTACGTGATCAACCGGAACACGACCGTCCGGGAGATAATGGCGAACACGCTCCCGGTCACGCTCGAGCTGGCGCTGTACGGACAGCTGTTCGGGATTCTGTTCGGGATCCCGCTCGGCGTATTGAGCGCGGTGAAACAGGACACGCTCACCGACCACACCACTCGCGTCGGCGCGCTCGCCGGGATCAGCGTCCCGATCTTCTGGAGCGGGCCGCTGCTGATCCTGGTGTTCGCGCAGGTGCTCGGGGTGTTCCCGACCAGCGGGCGGATCTCGTCGGCGTTCAGCGTCTCCCCGATTCGCGTCACCGGGTTAGTGACGGTCGACACCTTGATCGCCGGCGAGTGGGATATGTTCAAGTCGGCGGTCAGACACATGCTCCTGCCGTCGCTCGTTATCGGCGTGTACTCGATGGCGCTCATCTCGCGGATGATGCGCTCGTCGATGCTGGAGGTCGTCAGGCAGGACTACATGCGCACCGCCCGCGCGAAGGGGCAGGGCGCGAAAATAACCGTGTTGAAACACGGGTTCCGTAACGCGCTGATCCCCGTCGTCACGATCATCGGGATCCAGTTCGGCGGGCTGCTCGGCGGCGCGGTGCTGACGGAGACCGTGTTCGCGATCGGCGGAATCGGGACGCTGCTCGTCGAGGCGATCGAGGTCGGCGACTACCCGATCGTTCAGGGGACCGTGCTGACGTTCGCGTTCCTGTTCACCCTCGTGAATCTCGTTGTCGACATCACCTACTCGTACCTCGATCCGAGGATCCAACAATGAGCACCGAAACACTCAGCGACGGCGAGGGGGAGATGACGAGCCGCGGGCTCGTCGAACGGATCCGCGCCTCACCGTTCCTCTCACAGCTCCTGTCGAACCGACTCGCGCTGGCCGGCCTCGCGATCATCGTCGCGATGCTCGTGGTCGCGGTCTATGCCCGCCTGACGCTCGATCTGGAGGTTATCTCTGGTTCGCAACTCGGCACCAATCCAAACCGAGCCGCGCCGAGCCTGGACTACCCGTTCGGGACCGACGGCCAGGCGCGGGCGCTCGTCCCCCGCGTCGCGTACGGGGCGTGGTACGCGATGCTGTTCGGGACGGTGACCGTCGGCGCGTCGACGGTGTTCGGGGTCGGCCTCGGCATCGTCGCCGCCTACTACGGCGACATCACCGACAACGTGATCATGCGGACGATGGACGTGCTGTTGGCGTTCCCGTCGCTCCTCTTGGCGCTCGCACTCGTCTCCATCTTCCCGGACGAACTCGGGCTCTGGCGGGCTGTGGCGGCCCTGACGCTCGTCTACACGCCCCGATTCGCCCGCGTCGTCCGCGGGGCCGCGCTCACCGTGCTGGAAAACGAGTACATCGACGCGACCGTCGCGCTCGGCGCCACGGACCCGCGGGTACTCGTCAGGCACGTCCTTCCGAACTGCCTCGCGCCGATCACCGTCCAGTCGACGCTGAACTTTGGGCTAGCGATCATCGACCTCGCTGCGCTGTCGTTCCTCGGGTTCGGCGCCTCTGCCGGCACGCCCTCGTGGGGGCTCATGCTCTCGAACGGCGTGAGTCAGGGACTGCTCACCGGCGTCTGGTGGTGGTCGTTTTTCCCCGGCCTGTTCCTCGCGCTGACGGTCCTCGGGTTCAACCTGCTCGGCGATGGAATGCGCGACGCGCTCGACCCCCGGATGCGGGAAGCGGTCGACTGATCGATGTCGCTGCCGCCGTCCGTCCGTGAGCGCGGGCGGCTCGTCGGTGGAGGCCTCGTCCTCGGCTCCGTCGCGACGCCGGTTCTCATCGCCGCGTTGGTCGGCCTCGGCGGGTTCGATACGCTGGCTGCCGCCGAGACCGCGTTCGCGTTCGGGGGCCTCTGGTTCGGTCTCGCACTCCTCGGGTGGGCCGGGTCTGTCGCGTCCGGTCGCGCGATCGAGGCCGCCCAAGAGCACCTCGACGCGAATTCCGACTGGACCGAACGTCGGTCCCGGCGCGCGATGGCGCGGATCGGCGGGTTCGGCGCCGGCGTGATGCTCGTCGCGCCGGTCGTCGGAACCGCAGTCGGCTGACCCGGGCCGTGTTCCGACGGGGTCTCGACGCCCGAACCGGCGAGTCGAAGATCCGCCGGTGTGGACGGGCGGGATTTCGTCTCGTTGCCGTAACCGGTCGCATCGCCTGTAGCGGAGTTAAATACCACGTTCGTGGCGATCGACTCGTCTACCGACTTCGACGTATTCATAGTTGTGCGATCGCGATCATCGGTATGAACCGCGCAGAGAAGGCGGCCCTCCAGCTACAGGCGGTCGCCGTGTTGCG
>JBMCBU010000125.1:0-5817 GCA_048623335.1 Halapricum sp. | reverse complement strand
GGAGGAAGCCCGAAAGCGCAACCAGATGCGCAGCTTCCTGATGTGGATCATCATCATCGCGATCATCGGATACGCGCTGTTTTTCGCCCGGAGCATCCTGCTGGGTATTCTCGCGGCCGGGATCGTCTTCCTCGTCTTCCGGTATCTGAACCGCGGCTCTGATGCGATGATCCCCAATCTGCTGGTCAACAACGCCAACCAGCAGGTCGCCCCCTTCGAGGACGCGACCGGCGCGCACGCCGGGGCACTGCTCGGCGACGTCCGCCACGACCCCTTCCAGTCCGGAGGCATGGAGACGCCCAGCCACGACCGTGTCGAGGCCGGTGCGATCCACAAGGCCAACAAGGGCGTCCTCTTCGTCGACGAGATCAACACGCTCGACATCCGCTCTCAGCAGAAGCTGATGACCGCCATCCAGGAGGGCGAGTTCTCGATCACCGGTCAGTCCGAGCGCTCCTCGGGCGCGATGGTCCAGACCGAGCCCGTGCCGACCGACTTCATCATGGTCGCCGCGGGGAACCTCGACGCCATGGAGAACATGCACCCCGCCCTGCGCTCCCGCATCAAAGGCTACGGGTACGAGGTGTACATGGACGATACCATCGAGGACGAACCGGAGATGCGCCGCAAGTACGCCCGCTTTGTCGCCCAGGAAGTCGAGAAGGACGGCCGCCTGCCGCACTTCACCGAGGAAGCTGTCGAGGAGATCATCCTCGAGGCCCGGCGACGCGCCGGCCGAAAGGGCCATCTCACGCTCAAGCTGCGTGATCTCGGTGGTCTGGTCCGTGTGGCGGGCGACATCGCCCGCGCCGAGGACAGGGACTTCACCGAACGTGAGGACGTCCTGCAGGCGAAACGGCGCTCCCGTTCGATCGAACAGCAACTGGCGGACAACTACATCGAGCGTCGCAAGGACTACGAACTCACTGTCAGCGACGGAAGCGTGGTCGGCCGCGTCAACGGTCTCGCCGTGATGGGCGAGGACAGCGGGATCGTCATGCCCGTCATGGCCGAAGTGACGCCCAGCCAGGGGCCCGGAGAGGTCATCGCCACCGGGAAACTCCAGGAGATCGCCATCGAGGCCGTCCAGAACGTGAGCGCGATCATCAAGAAGTTCAGCGACGAGGACATCAGCGAGAAGGACATCCACATCCAGTTCGTCCAGTCCTACGAGGGTGTCGAGGGCGATTCGGCCTCCGTCACCGTGGCGACGGCCGTCATCTCGGCGCTTGAGGACATCCCCGTCGAGCAGGACGTCGCGATGACCGGCTCGCTGTCCGTCCGAGGGGACGTGCTCCCGGTCGGCGGCGTCACCCACAAGATCGAGGCCGCGGCCAAGTCCGGGATCGACCGGATCATCATCCCCGCGGCCAACGAGCAGGACGTGATGATCGAAGACGAGTACAAAGACCAGATCGAGATCATCCCCGTCCAGCACCTCTCGGAAGTGCTCGAGGTCGCCCTGGCCGGCGAACCCGAGAAAGACTCGCTGGTCGACCGCCTCCGGTCGATCACCGGCAACGCCCTGGATCGACAGGTCGGCCGTAGCTCGCCCAGCCCGCAGTAGATGGAGACACAGTGGGCCGCCTTCGTCGGGCTCACTGGACTGCTCGTCGCCGCCTTTCTCGTTCTCTCGTGGCTCTCGGCCGGAGCCGTCCGTGACCCGCCGACGATCGAGTGGCGATTCGCCCCGAACAGTGTGGACCCGGGCGTCGAGTCACATCCCACGATCCGCACGCGGATCCCCCACCCACAGCTGACAGACCTCTCGACGGCCTCGTTGCTGACAAACGTGGCACTCACACAGGGGATCTTCGCCGTCGTGCTGGTCGGTGCTGCGGTCGCCTTTTCGATTCCGCCGCGGGCGCTCGGACTCGATGCCAGCGTACTGACCGGACATGCGCTGCTGTGGGGACTCGCGCTCGGCGTCGGCCTCTGGGTGGCGAACGAGCTGGGCGCTCGCGCGCTCGACGTGGCGGGCATCGAGTACGACGAGCGCCTCAGGGGGATGCTCGCGCCCGACTCGCTCGGTGGCTGGGCCGTCCTGCTCGGACTCGCGTTGCCGACGGTCGCGGTCGTCGAAGAGTTGCTCTTCCGGGCGGCCGCGATCGGGGTTGTCGCAGCCGGGTTCGACGTCTCGCCATGGCTACTCGTTGTGGTCTCCTCGGCGGCATTCGGGCTCGGCCACGGCGCACAGGGCCGGGCGGGGATCGCCGTAACCGGTGTCCTCGGTCTCGTTCTCGCGAGCGCGTTCGTCCTCTCGGGAAGCCTGCTGACGGTCGTCGTCGCCCACTACCTGGTCAACGCGCTCGAACTCGTGGTTCACGAGGGACTGGCCTGACTTTTTCGCCTGTCGGATGGACTCTCACGGCTGGAAGCGTTCGCACGCTCGCGCGGCTTCTTTGGCAACACGCAGCGGCTCGGGCCGGCCACCCTCCGGTGTGAACGCCCGCACGACCCGTTCGGCCTCCTGCTGTGAACAGCCGACCGCCCGAACGTAGACGGTCTCGTCGTCGAGGTCGACCCCCCGCCGCGGCGGTTGCTCGCGGTAGACCGCCAGACGGCTCGCGAGCGCCTCTCCTTCGAACGCCGACCGCAGGGCGGGCTCCAGCCCGTCGCTGTCCTCGAAGGAAACGGACACCACCGGCCGATCGACCGCCTCGCCGATCGCCTGCAGGTCGAGCAGGTTGTACCAGGCGGGTGCGATCCCGGCACACATGACGTATCTGACGTCCGGCCGATCCAGTCGCTCGATCAGGTCGATCACGGCGTCGGTCGCGTCGGTGCCGCCGACCGTACACTGCCCGAAACCGAAGCCGTCGACGACCCGGTCGGCACGCACGACCGCGCCGGCTAGCGTGCTCGTCTCGTCGTGATAGGATTCGGCCACGCCGAGGGCGCGAATCCCTGATTTCATCAGGTGTTCTCCTTGATATCCGAGAGGCGGTCGATCAGTTCGTCGTTCGAGGCCGTGAACTCGAACTCGACGTCGCCGTCGTGGGTGTTTTCCGCCGCAGAAACGCCGTCGTCGTCATCGAGGTCCGTGTCGTATTCTTGGTTCTCCTGTTCGGATTCGTCGTAGCTCCCGAACCCCATGTTCACCTAGACCTCTGTGTTCGCGTGCAAAAAATGTCGCTGAAAATTGTCCGACTACGTGTGGAGAAAATAGGTAGCCACGGCCGACCCGTTACGCTCGTCGAATTCTTTACTGATGTCCCGGGCCCGTGCGTCAACTCACGCGGTTCACTCTCAGCCGGTTCGATCCGCAGGTCCGACAGTCTCAAGCGCGTCACGGATCTGTCGTACGTATGGACGTGCACAACGTCACGGCCGACGCGAAGACGTTCACAGCCAACGCCTATCTCGCAGTGAGCGACGAGCGACGGACGCTGGTCGACGCGGGCGCGATGGACGGCGTCGTCGACGTGATCGCCTCGCACGTTGACGCCCTCGATGCCGTCGTCCTGACACACCAGCACGGCGATCACGTCGCAGAACTCGACGCCGTCGTCGAGGCGTTCGATCCCGACGTCTACGCCCACGCCGACCACCCGCTTCGGACGCACGCGATCGCGGACGGCGATACCGTCACCGTCGGCGAGGAGTCCTGTGAGGTCGTCTACACGCCGGGCCACGCCGACGATCACGTCTCGCTGGTCGGCCCGTCGTCGCTGTTCAGCGGCGACGTCGTCGTCCACGACGACGGGGCCTTCGAGTACGGCAGTTTCGGTCGGACCGACCGGCCGGGCCAGTCCCGCGAGCGGCTCGTCGAGAGTATCCGTCACTTACTCGATCGGATGCCAGCGAGCGTCGAAGACATGTACGCCGGCCACGGATCGGTCTTTCACGGCGACGTCCGCGACGTCGTCGAGACAGCACTCGAACGCGCCGAGAAGCGCGAGCCGAAATATCCCGAGTGAGAACCGGGGGACAACGTTCAAGAAGTGTCACGCGAACGATCAGGTGACTGGGGTATGCCGTCGGTACTGGCGGATTTCACTGGCCGGTTCAGCGTCGCCGGGTCCGAGCGCGATGGCCCGGTCGAGGGGCGGATCCTCCTCGGTGAGGAGCAACTGGTACTCGCAGCCAGTGGGGACGACCGGGAGACGATCCCGCTGACTGGGATTTTCGACGTCGCCAGCGGCAACGAGGCCGCCAGGATCGATCCGATGCCGGGCACACCGGTGACGATCGCCTACCGAAACGGGTCGACTCGGACGACGGCCGTCGTCGCCGCCGGTGAGACGACGGTCGAGAAGTTCACGACAGTTCTGTTCAAGGCCCTGCTCAACGGGACGCCAGTGACGCTCAGACACCCGGCGAAGGTCGGCGGGCGCGTCCTCGACACCGAATTCGTCGGCGGTCTCATCTCGCTGCGATCCGGGGGTGTCGTCTTCGAGACGGAAAAAGGGCCGGTGTTGGTCCCGCTTTCCTCGATCGTCGATTTCAATCGCGCGACCCGGACTGTCGACGGTCACGACTGGCCGGTGGTGGTCGTCGTCCATATGGACAACGGGCAGGCACTGACGACTGTCGTTGCGACCGACTCCTCGCGCGACCTGTCGTTGCTCGGCCGATATCTCCGCCGGACCTACGACGACGTGCTGGAATCGTTGCAAGACCTCTCGCTCAGCGAACCCGAGACGGAGACGCTCGCAGCGCTGTACTCGACCGGCGATGCCGACGTTTCGCTGTCAAGCGTCGTCGATGCCGACCCGAAACGAGTGCGGCGGCTCTTGCACGCACTCCACGAGAAGGGGCTCGTCGAATCCGGCGAGCACAACCCCGTCCTCACCGCCACGGGACAGATCGTCGTCAACACGTATCTCGAACGCATCAACGAGTGAGCACACGTCGCGATGTGCCGACACGATCCCACGCCCTCGTGCGATCGGTCCGGAAGGGACGTCCAGCCGTCACTATGAGACCTCCCGTGAGAAACCGATAGATTATCGGAGAAAGCAGGCGTTTTTGCCGGTAGGATGGCATCGGAGATCACGCGGATCATCATCGTGGTCACGGTCATGGGAGTCGCGGTCGTGGGCGTGACCGCGGTCGCGCAGAACCAGCCGTGGGGATCGGACGGGGCCGACACGTCGGTACCGACGGCCGACGAGCAGACAACCGGTCCAGACGTCTGTGTCGTGTTCTTCTACAGCCCCAACTGTCCACACTGTGGCGACGTCGAGGACTATCTCGAACGAGCGAGCCAGCAGCGAAACATCACGGTAACGCGTCACAACACCCAAGAGCAGTCCTCGATCGAGTTGCTCTCCCAGTATCACGAGCAGTACGACGTGTCGGAGGAGGATCGAACAGCGGTCCCGATCGTATTCGTCGGCGACGAGTACGCCGTCGGGGACGAGCCGGCGATCAGCCTGATCGAAGACGCCCTCGCCACCGGCGAGACCGTCCCCTGTCCGGAAATCAACGCCTCCGTCCAACCTTCGCCGACTCCTGCAGCATCGGCGGCTCACGGACACGCAGCGTTTTGTTCGTTGCGGAGGTGAGATGTACGTATGGATCGTGCCGTCGCACCAGTCGTCGCGACGATTCTCATGGTCTCGGTTGCCGTCGTGCTCGCGGCGGTGCTGGCGACGTTCGTGCTCGGGTTCGGCGAGGAGGTCGAGGAAACCGGACCGGTCGTCGGCCAGTCCAGCGGCGAGTTCGACGCACACGAGACCGGCGACGAAAGCAACAGCCAGATCGTCACGATCCGACACGTCGCTGGCGACGACATCCCCGTCAGGGAGATGGAAGTGGCAGTCAGCGTGACCTGCGAGGAGGGTGTCAACTCGGGGCGATTGGTCAACTTAC
>JBMCBU010000124.1:0-5829 GCA_048623335.1 Halapricum sp. | reverse complement strand
CAGCCCTTCCTGGGAACGCTCACGGACGGTCTCGGGCGAGATCGGCGCGTCCGCCCAGGCTGGCAGTCGTGTATCGTCGTCCGGCGGGTCGATCGTCTCGGCGTAGGTCCGGACCTGCTCGCGTTCGTCGCCGCGGTCGTAGGCCAGCCCGTTGAACGCCGCGTCGGCGGCGTACTGCTCGATCAGCGCCTCGGCGTGCTCGCGGTAGTCGGTCGGCAACGTCTCGAAATCCGGATCGACACCGGCGTCATCGAGGACCCACCACAGCGCTCGCCCGACGGCCTGACACATCTCGCCGAGACCGTCGGGACCGCCGACCGAGCGGTGGTCGTGTTCGTGCTGACCGAGGTCGGCCTGTGCGGTGCCCTCGAAGCCGGCGTGCTCGAAGGCACCACCGAGCGTCCCCACCTCCAGTCCCCACGTTCGGGGCACGCGCAGGCGGCGAGCGAGGTCGGCGGTCATCGCGAACTCGCCGGCCAGCGGGTATCGGAAGGCGTCCAGATACGGGATGATCGGCGCGTCGTGATCGTCCGCGAGCGCCCGGACGAGTGGCACGTAGAACAGTCGGTTGAGCCGACCGTACAGCCGGTCGTTCTCGACGCGGGCGTAGTAGCCCTTCGAGAACCTGAACCCACGGGCCAGCGGGAAGAGCAATCGGGGGACGTGCGTGGGAGCGTAGCTTTTCGCGTCGGCGTCGTGGACGACGACGAACTCGCTGTCGGCGGCGGCGACGCCCAGCGCCAGCCAGACGTCCCGACCCTTGCCGCGGCGGCCGTCCAGGCCCGCCGAGTCGAGCGCGTCGATCAACGGCGGCGAATCACACCACAGGATCGACAGCGGGAGGTCGAACGTCTCCAGCCACGAACGCACGTCCTCGACCCGGTCGGAGTCGGCGCGGAGCGCGACGAGCACGCGACCGGGCGAGACGGACTCCAGCGTCGAGAACACTCGCTCGGCGGCGAGGCTAGCGTGATCGCGCTCGATCATCGGGACGACGACCGTCGCCCGGTCGGTCGGGGCGTCCGGGTCGGCCCCGTCGAAATCGTGGAGCGTCGTGACCCGTTCCTGGACGTACTCCATCGGGGAGAACTGAGGGCGGCACGGGCAAAAACGCTCGCCTCTCGACGGCTGCGTCGGCTCGTGCTCGTCGATCACGATCAGGACCGCGCCCCAGTTGGCAGCCGTCCCACCCGATAGGTGACGAGAAGGCCGACCAGAACGACGGCCAGCACGACGGCGAAGGAGCGATAGATGACCGGAAAGGAAAACCCGGCGTCTGTCAACAGGCCGACGGCCCAGCTGCCGGTGGCCTGTATCAGCATCATCGTCCCGCTGTAGACGGCGTAGGCGCTGGCGCGGTGGCGGTCCGGCAGCGAGCCCAGCAGGTAGGTGTCCATCGCCGGAAAGAGGCTGTGGATCACGTAGCCCATCACCAGCGCGACCGTGACGATCCAGGCCGTGCCGAACGGTAGCGTCAGCGCGAACACACATACCGCGAACCCGCCCAGGATCGATAGCAACAGCGGCACGAGCGCGACGCGGTCCGCCAGCCACCCCGTCACCGCGAACGCGGGGACGCCGGCGGCGAACACACCCGTCAACAGCAGCCGCGCATCGCTGCCGGCGAACCCACGCGTGCGGAGGTAACTGTCGAGGAAGTTGAACACGCCCTGCCAGACGAACCCGCTGGCGCTGATGATGAGCACGCCGGCGAGGACGATCCGCCACTGCTGACGGACGGCCGCGAGCAAGTCCCGATCCGCGGTCCCCGCTTCGGGGAGTGACGTCCGACGGGTGGTAATCGCGAAGCCGACCGTCGAGAGCAGAGCTGCCGCCCCGATGGCGTGGAAGGTCGTCCGCCAGTCGCCGACGAACAGCGCGACCGAGACGAGCAGTGAGGCCACGGCCGCCCCGATCTGACTCGCCATGCCGTGGACGCCAAGCGCCGTGCCGACCCGGTGGGGAAAGAGTTCGCTCACGAGCGGGTTGGCCGCGATGAAGTACGCGCCGCTGGCCAGTCCCATCAGAAACGCCCCGACCATCACTGCCGAGACGCTGTCGGCGGCGGCGATGAACGCGGAGGCCGACGCAAGGACGAACCCGGTCGCGCCGACGACGTAATGGCGCGGAACGCGCGTCAGCAGGTATCCCGTCGGGATCCGCGGGAGCGCACTCCCGAGCCACGCCAGCGACACCGTCAGCCCGATGGTCGCGTTAGTCGTCCCGAAGGCCGCCTGCAGCGGCTCGACCAACGGCGCGAACACCACGCGAGCGAGGTTGACGAGGAATACGAGCGTACAGAGCGAGCCGAAGACCCGACGTCGTGTCACAGCGGGGGTTCGAGTGCCGGTCTCTCAAGCCTTGCGAAGCCGCCTCCGACCTCGACGCCGCCCCGAGCTTTTTGAGAGTTGCTCGCATACCACTTCGTATGGAATCTGTCAGGAAGGGACTCCGCTCGGGCGACATCCTCAAGGACACCTACGAACGGCTCATGTGCGCCGAGTGCGAGGAAGTCCTCAAATCCGAGAACGATCCCGACGAGATCGGAACCGTCCGAACCTGTCCGGAATGCGGCGCGGAGTGGCAGGAAGTCGGGTAGCCGATCCGAAGCCCCGCGTGGCCCAGGCCGCCCCAGCGTGATCGCTACGACGGGTTGCCGGTGTGACCGCACGGAGTCGTGCGGTCGACCCGGAACAGACGTATCCCGATCACTGTCATTCGAACACCGCGTCGAACGCGTTCGCGCCCATCGGCTGGAACGTCCCGGCGGCGAGGTTCTCTTCGACGTGTTCGGGCGAGCCCATCCCGACCAGCGCGCTCGTCACCGCGGGGGCGCTCCGGGAGAAGTTGATCGCCCGCTGGGCGCGCGTCTCCCCGGCGAGTTCGGCCTCGACTCGGGCCGGCATCTCCTCGGCCAGTTGTCCCTGCATGAGACTCGCGCTCGTGAAGACGTGCAGGTCGTGCTCATTCGCGACGGCCAGTGCGGTTTTTCCGTCGTGTGCGGCCGTCGTGAACGCGTCGGCCATCGAGACGTTGAACGGCAACTGGACGGCAGCGAAACCACACCCGTCGTTTCCGACCGTCGCGGCCGCACGCTCGGCCCGCTCGATCACCTCCGGAAACGACAGGTGGTTCGGATCGTTCTCGGGCACGCGAAAGGCGTCCCAGGTCGCGACGCCGTACGCGCCGATATCGCCGTCCGCCGTCCGGCGTTCGAGTCGTTCGAAAGTCGTCTCGAGTCGGTCGTAGACGTCCTCGCGTGAGCGTTCATCGAGCTGCGTCTCGGGGTTGTGGAGATAGTACAGGTCGAGTTGCTCGACGCCGAGGTTGTCGAGTGACTGATCGAGCTGGTCGTCGATGAACGCGGGCGCGAGACAGTGCTGGCCCGCGACGAGTTCCTCGCGATCGACCAGTCCGGGCGCGAGAAACTCCTCGTAGAGATACCGACCCGGATCGTCCGGTCGTGAGCCATCAAAGGGCAGGAAGCCGCCTTTCGTCGCGAGAAAGACGCTCTCGCGGTCGACGTCGGCGTCGTCGATCGCACGTCCGACGACCCGCTCGCTGCGCTGGTGGCGGTAGTTGATCGCCGTATCGATGACGTTGCTGCCGGACTCCAGGGCCTCGACGACCGCCTCGTGGTAGCGCTCGTCGGCCGCGTCGGTCGGTTCGCCGAGGTACGTTCCGACGCCGATCGACGAGACGGCGAAGGCTCCGAACGGGCGGAAGTACGTGCGGGCGAACTGCTCGTGGAAGCGGTCGCGGTAGTCCCAGGTCCCCTCATGAGTCGCCATAGGCGTCCTTGGAGCGACAGTGGGAAAAGTCCGTGTTACTGCAACTCGCCGGTCATCGCCTCGAACAATCGATCACGGAACTCCTTGACGGTGAGCCCGTCACCGGGGCCGAGCCCCTCCATGTGTTCGATCGAGAGCTGTCCGCCACCCATGCGAGCGTGGCCGCCGGCCTCTGCCATCGGGATGTCTTCGACGGCGGCTTTCAGCGCCTTGCCCATGTGGACGCGGTCGTCGCGCGAGCGCCCGGAGAGATGGAGCGTGCCGTCGCGCCGCCCCACGACGACGACCGCCGTCACGCCCTCCAGCCGAAGGAGTTCGTCGGCCGCCTGCGGGATCGCATCGACGTTTCCGACCTCCTCGACATCGCTGACGGCGAAGGCGTTGCGGACCTCGCGGGCGGTGATCGCCCGCGCCTGGACCTCGAGGACTTCGGCGTCGACCTCGGGATTGGCGACCCGAGCGAGTAGTTCCTCGTCGACGCCCCGATACAGAAACCCGGCAGCGTCGAACTCCGCCGGCGAACAGCCCTTGGTCAAGTGTCTGGTGTCGGATAGGATCCCGTACAGCAGTCCGGTCGCGAGCTCGTCCGGAAGCGTCGGCCCATCGTCTGCTCTCACCGGATCCCACTCTAACTCCTCGAAGTACTCCGCGGCAATCGTCGCGCACGCGCCGTACTCGGGGCGAACGTCAGTGAACTTCGATCCCGTTCCGTCGCCGGGATGGTGGTCGACCACGGCGATCGGGTCGATCCCGTCCGCTCCAGGGAACCCCCGCGGTTCGTTGTGATCGACGAGCACGACCGTCTCAGTTTCGAGGTCACCGACCGTCTCGATCCGTCCGAAGTCCTGGTCGAGGACGGTCTGGAACGCGCGGTTCTCCTGGTGGCGGATCTCACCCGGATACCGGATCCCCACCTCGGTTCCGACCGACGCCGCCAGCGATTTGATACCCATAGCCGAGGCCATCGCGTCCGGATCGGGATTCGGATGCAACAACACCGTGACCTCGTCTTCGCCTTGTAGCACGCGCCGAAACCTGGCCGCAGGCGATCGCCGCCGACCGAAGGCCAGCCACCAGCCGACGACGAGCGTGAGAACGACGAGCACAGCACCGGCGGCTACCGCCGGATACGCCTCGAGTAGTGACGTGACGGCGTCGACCTGGGCAGCAACACCCCCGTCGGCCCCGGGCAACATACGACGGAGTGGTTCGCCGACGACAATGAAGGTTCCCCCGTTTCCCCCGAAGTGATTCGGTCAGTGTTCGAGCGGAACGTGCCGATCACTCGACGTCCAGTTTGAACTGCTCGTGCTCCTTTGCGGCGTTGAGAACGACGCTCGTGTTTGATTCGTTGATCTCGGGGTCCGTCAGCAGCCCCTTGATCTGTGCGTTCATGTCGTCGGTATCGAGGAACTTGCCGACGGCGATGACGTCGTAATCGCCGGTGACCTCGTAGACACTGACCATCTGGTCGTGCTTGCGCAGCGTCTCGGTCACGTCCGGAAGGGCGCTTCCCTCGACTTTCAACTGGACGATCGCAGTCACATCGTAGCCGAGTTTGTCGTAGTCGACTTTCGGCGTATACCCCTGAATGATCTCCTCTTGTTCAAGCGTCGAGAGATGGTTCGAGACGGTCGTCACGGAGACATCGAGGTCGTCAGCCAGGCTCCGGAGACTGGCCCGCCCGTCCCCCAGAAGCGCATTCACCAATTTCCGGTCCAGATTTTCGTACGTCATACTAGCGTGCCTCGCAACCGACCCATTAGAATTTTACGAATATGGGTTTCTGGCTCGGAGTTCGCACAGAATTGCGCAAAGCAGCAGGGTTTTTATGTCAGGCCCATATCTCACACCTGTCGATCACCATGACGAGCGAACTCACAGACGACGAACAGGCAGTCCTCGACGAGATCGAGGAAAAGAACGTTGATTTCCTGCGGTTGCAGTTTACGGATATTCTGGGGACAGTCAAGAACGTCTCGATCCCGGCCGATCAGGCCGAGAAGGCGTTCACCGAGGGGATCTACTTCGACGGCTC
>JBMCBU010000123.1:0-5870 GCA_048623335.1 Halapricum sp. | reverse complement strand
GCGTCGGCGACCTCGTAGGCGTCGACGCCGTACTCCTTGCAGATGTTGCCGATCTCGTTGATGAGGCTGATCTTCGTCGCCAGGAAGGCGTTGTTGGCGTACTTGATCATCTCGGCCTCGTCGATGCCGGTCTCGACGACTGCGGTCTCGTCGGCGGCCGCCTCGATCAGCGGCTCGTAGACCCGATCCAGCATGTCGAAGGCGACGTCGCTTTCGGCCCCATAGACGATCTTGTCCGGGTTCTTGAAGTCGCCGAGGGCGAAGCCTTCACGGAGGAATTCGGGGTTCATCGCGACGACAAAGTCCTCGCCGGCGGTCTTGCCGGAGGCTTCTTCGAGAATCGGCGTGACCGTCTCGCGGGTCGTTCCG
Source organism: Halapricum sp. (assembly GCA_048623335.1). GTDB lineage: Archaea > Halobacteriota > Halobacteria > Halobacteriales > Haloarculaceae > Halapricum. The sequence continues at coordinate 5,501 of JBMCBU010000123.1, read as the reverse complement.
GGAACGACGGTGCTTTTGACGACGACGAGGTGGTCGTCTTTCGTCGCGAGTACCTCGCCGAGCGACCGTGCCCCGGCTTTCATCGCCGAGAGATCGATACTCCCGTCGTCGTTGGAGGGCGTCGGAAGCGCCAGGAAGGTCACCTCCGAGTCCCGGACGTCGTCGTAGTCGGTCGTGGCGACGAGCCGGTCGCCGCCGTGAGTGGCGATGAGGTCGTCGAGACCCGGCTCGTGGATCGGTGCCGTGCCGTCGTTGATCGCATCGACGACGCTCTCGTCGATGTCGACGTTGGTGACCGTGTGTCCGAGCTCCGCGAACCATGCAGCGATTGTCGTCCCGATGTAGCCGCTGCCGACGACGCTTACGTGCATCGTTGGCCCTTCGACGGCATCGGATTTGTGTGTTCCTGTTTCGAACGCGGTCCGGCGGTCAACGAGAAGACCCGAACAACTACGTGGGCGGCGGCACATACGCAGTTACGATGAAAGCGATCGTGCTTGCGGCTGGGAAGGGAACGCGACTCCGGCCGCTCACCGAAGACAAGCCGAAAGCGATGGTCGAGGTGAACGGCAAGCCGCTGTTGACCCACTGTTTCGAGCAGTTGATCGACCTCGACGTGGACGAATTCGTGGTCGTCGTCGGCTATCAGAAAGAGGATATCATCAGCTATTACGACGACAAGTTTCGCGGCGTCCCGATCACGTACACCCACCAGCGCGAGCAGAAGGGGCTTGCCCACGCGCTGTTGACGGCCGAGGAGCACGTCGAAGACGATTTCATGCTCATGCTTGGAGACAACATCTTCAGGGCGAACCTCGAGGACGTGGTCCGCCGCCAGCGGGAAGAACGCGCCGACGCGGCGTTTCTCGTCGAAGAGGTGCCCTACGAAGAGGCCGACCGTTACGGGGTGTGTGACACCAACGACTACGGGGAGATCGTCGAAGTCGTCGAAAAGCCCGACGACCCGCCGTCGAATCTCGTGATGACCGGTTTCTACACGTTCTCGCCCGCTATCTTTCACGCCGCCAAACTCGTCCAGCCATCCAATCGCGGGGAGTACGAGTTGAGCGAGGCCGTCGACTTACTGATCCGAAGCGGGCGGACGATCGACGCTATCCGGCTGGACGGCTGGCGAGTCGACGTCGGTTATCCCGAGGACCGCGAGGAAGCCGAGCGGCGACTCACGGAGGAAACGGAGGCCGAATCGGCGGCCTCGACCTGAAGCGGACGAACGACGGTCCGACGGTTTTTTTCGCTCTCCCGTTTCACGTCGTGACATGCAGATACTGATTACGGGCGGCGCTGGTTTCATCGGCGGACATCTGGCGGAGCGATTCGCGAGCGACGGTCACGACGTCGTCGTCCTCGACAACCTCGATCCGTACTACAGCGTGCGGCTGAAAGAGCACAACGTCGACGCCGGACGGGAGGCCGCGGCCGCGAGCGATGGCTCCTACGAGTTCGTCGAGGGCGACGTCCGTGACGACTCACTCGTCGAAGCGCTGGTCGCCGAGGCCGAGTACGTCTTCCACGAGGCCGCTCAGGCTGGCGTGCGCACGAGCGTCGAGAACCCCGACAAGCCCAACGCGATCAACGTCGGCGGGACGTTGAACGTGCTGAACGCCGCCCGGGACAGCGACATCGAGCGCGTGATCGTCGCGAGCTCCTCCTCGGTGTACGGCAAGCCCGAGTATCTCCCCTACGACGAGAACCACCAGACGACGCCGGTCAGCCCCTACGGCGTCTCGAAACTGGCCGCCGAGCAGTACACCCGCGTCTACAACGAGGTCTACGGTTTGCCGACGGTCGCGCTGCGATACTTCACGGTCTACGGGCCGCGAATGCGTCCGAACATGGCCATCTCGAATTTCGTCTCGCGCTGTACGAACGGAAAGCCACCGGTCGTTTACGGGGATGGAACCCAGACACGGGACTTCACGCACATCGACGACATCGTGGCCGCCAACGAGACGCTGCTTGAGACCGACGCCGCCGACGGCGAGGTACTGAACGTCGGGAGCACGGACAACATCGAGATCATCGACCTCGCGAGGACGATTCGCGACGAGGTCGATCCCGACCTGGAGATCGAGTTCGGCGACCGCCACGACGCCGACGCCGAGCACACCCATGCGGACATCTCGAAAGCCCGGGAGTTGCTGGGCTACGACCCGAGCACGTCGATCCGAGAGGGCGTCGCCGGCTTCATCGAGTGGTACGGAGACAATCGAGAGTGGTACGAGCCGCTGGTGCTAGAGAGTTAGCTGGGTCATCGCCCGTCGATATTAGGTACCGGAAACCCCTACAGAAGGACATGTGCACGCTCGTGTTCGCCTGGCAGGCCTTCGTCGACGCCCCGCTCGTCGTGGCGGCCAACCGCGACGAGGCGCTAGATCGACCGTCGCGGCCGCCCGAGACGTTCGATTCGGACCCGACGATTCTCGCCCCGCGTGACCGGCAGGCCGGCGGGACCTGGATCGGCGTCAACGATCGGGAGGTGTTCGTCGGGCTCACGAATCGCTGGACCGACGCCCAGTTGGAGGGAGACCGCTCCCGCGGGCTGCTCGTCCGTGACGCACTCTCCCGGGAGAGCGCCGAGGACGCCGCCCGCTACGTCGAACGCGAACTCGACGCTCGCAGCTACGAGCCGTTCAACCTCGTCGTGGCCGATCGCTCGGCTGCGCTGTTCGTCGAATACGACGGCGGCGTGACGATTCGGAACGTCGATCCGGGCGTCCACGCCGTCGCGAACACGGGCGCTGACGGGCGCTACGCGATTCCGGACCGCCGCCGTGAGCACGCCTTGGATCAGGCCGAGAACGTCGATCGGCTGCGAGCGGCTCTCCGGCCCGAGCCCGGCGAGGACGCCGGGACGTGGCGACGGCGGGCACGGGAGGCGATCCGCGATCACGACTACGGCGTCTGCGTCCACGGCGACGGTTTCGGAACGCGGTCGTCGTCGCTGATCACGATCGGCGAGACGGTCGAATACCAGTTCGCGGACGGCCCGCCCTGCGAGACCGACTACCGGCTGGTCGGGGCCGAGCTGTCGTCTGCCAGGACCGACGAAGGCCACCTTTAAGCGAATCCGGGAGCGAACAGGATATATGAGCAGTTCATCGGCCGAGGACGACCTCTCTGCGGACGAGTACGCTGGCCTCGAACTCATCCGGGAGTCCGGGGGGATCCACCAGAGCGACTTCTGGAAGGAACTGGACGTCAGCTCCCGAAAGGGCAGCCGAATCGTCGAATCACTCGTCGAGGGCGACCTGATCGACCGCGAGGAGACCGTCTACAACGGTCACAACACCTACTACCTCTCGCCGAAAGCCAGGGATCTGGACTTCTCGCTGTTGATGGCCGGGGATATGCTGTCGCCGTTCATCGGTGACGAGGAGGTCAACGCACAGAGCGACGCGTTCACACAGTGGATCATGAACCTGGCCTACGAGGAGTGATCGGACAGCGGCCGCGCGCCGAACGATCGGGCAGTTCTTCCCGATAGATCGTTTTGCTTTCCGTCGATTCGAAAGGCGTGTATAGCTACTCGGCGAACCGGAGTCGATGACCGGTCAGTCGCACCCGCTCGCGCGGGCCGAACCACTACTTTTGATCGCCGTCGGCGGGTTCGTGGGCGCGACACTCCGCTATGCCATCTCGACGGCACTGCCGGGCGGGTTTCCTTGGGGAACGCTGACGGTGAACGTCCTGGGGAGTTTCGCGCTCGGATTGCTGCTGTATGAGGCTCGTCTCACGGGCCTGTTGAGCGCGGAGACGCGGCTCATCCTCGGGACTGGCCTTCTCTCGTCGTTCACGACCTACAGCACCTTCGCCGTCGAGACGGCGACACTCGATCCAGTGACAGCCGTGCTCAACGTCTTCGCGAACTACGCGCTCGGGTTCGTGGCCGTAGTTGCCGCACGCGCCGTCACCAGGGGGTCGTTGCCGTGACGAGTCCGGCCGTCCTCGTGGGTGTCGGCGGCGTACTGGGAGCGGTCGCCCGGCATCTCGTCGGTAACCGGATCGAAACCGACAACCTCGACACCTTCGCCGTCAACGTTCTCGGAAGCGTCGCGCTTGGGTTGCTCGTGACGGTACCGCTCGACTCACGGCTGGCGTTCGTGTTCGCGACCGGGTTCTGTGGCGCGTTCACGACGTTTTCGTCGTTCGCGTTCGAGACGGTCCGGCTCTACGAGACCGGTCGCCGACGCCGCGCGCTGGCCAACGCCGTCGGATCGCTGGGGGCCGCGCTCGTCGGCGTGGCGCTCGGGGGTGGCGTCGGTGGCCTTCTCGTTGCTCTCACGTAGTCCCGTACTGCCACTGCCGACACCGTCAAGGAGACCGGCCCGTCACACTCACATATGGATCCAGAGCAACTGCGGGCGGACGTGCCGGCGCTCGATCACGCCGTCTATCTCAACACTGGTGCATCGAGCCCGAGTCCGCGCCGCGTCGTCGAGGCGATGACCGAGTTCGCGGAGTCCTTCGAGTACGAGGTTCCGGCCGACGAAGGTGTCTACACGGTCGGCTGGGAGACATATCGGGCGGCCCGCGGGGCGATCGCCGATTTCCTCGGTGCCGATTCTCGGGAGGTTGCACTCACCAAGAGCACAGCCGACGGCGTGAACCTGCTGGCCTGCGCGATCGACTGGCAACCCGGCGACGTCGTCGTGCGGACCGACCTGGAACACCCCGCGGGGATCCTCCCCTGGGATCGCCTCTCGGATCTCGACGACATCGAAGTGCGGGTACTGGAAACGCAGGCCGGACGCGTCGATCTCGACAGCGTCAAAGCGGCCGCCGAGGACGCCCGGCTGTTCGTCGTGAGTTCGCTCACCTGGACTCACGGGACGCGTCTGCCGGTTCCCGAGATCGTCGACATCGCCCACGACGCCGGCGCGCACGTCCTCGTCGATGCCGTCCAGTCGCCCGGCCAGTATCCCGTCGATGTCGGTGACTGGGGTGCTGATTTCGTCGTCGGGGCCGGCCACAAGTGGTTGCTCGGCCCCTGGGGCAGCGGCTTCATGTACGTCGACAGCACCGCGTTGGACGCGCTAACTCCGCGCCGGATCGGCTACCGGTCGGTCGAGACGCCGACCGATTCGGAGTACATCTTCACCGAGGGTGCGTCGCGCTTCGAGGTCGGCACGGCATCGCCGCTACCGCACGTCGGCCTCTCGGAGGCGATGGCTCTCCTCGAGGAGATCGGCATGGAGACCGTCGAGTCGAGGATCGAACGGCTCACCGACCGACTCAAGGACGGACTCGACGAGGAGCGACTGCTCAGTCCCCGCGAGTACGAGTCCGGACTCGTGACCGTCAGCGTCGACGATCCCGACGCAACTGTCGAACGGCTCCGCGAGCGGGACGTGATCGTTCGATCGCTTCCCTATCCGGAGGCCGTCCGTGCGTCGGTCCACGCGTTCAACACGGCCGAGGACATCGACGCGTTGCTCGACGGGCTGTGATCGGCGTCAGGACGGAGTGTTCCGGCACACCGG
>JBMCBU010000122.1:0-5885 GCA_048623335.1 Halapricum sp. | reverse complement strand
GCCGATCGGAAGAATACCACCTCCGATCGGGTGATGGATATCGATGTCCCGAGAGACATCGATGGGTTTCGACGCGAATCCCTATCACTCGAGAAAACCGGGCCTTTCTCGATGACGCGGTCATAAGGGAGGGCATGGAGTTCGTCGACGACCTCTCAGAAGACGCCGACGAGTACTGGTCGGCCATTCGGGACCATCCGATGGTCGTTCGGCTGGGTGACGGGACGCTCGATGAGGATCGGTTCCGGTTCTGGGTCAAACAGGACTATCGCTATCTGATCGAATACAGCCGCGTGCTCGCGTACGGGGCCGCGCGAGCGCCGGACGTGCGCCGACTCAGCACCTTCGCTGAACTACTTGACAGCACAGTAACCACCGAGATGGACCTCCACCGGAAGTATGCCTCGGAGTTCGGGATAAGCCAGGTGGAGCTCGAACGCACCGAGCCGTCACCGACGACCAGAGCGTACACGGACTTTCTCGTGCGCACGGCCGCGACGGGGTCGTTCGCGGATCTGTCCGTGGCGCTGCTGCCCTGTGAGTGGGGGTTCAACGAGGTCGCTCGACGGCTCGACGCCGACGGACGGCCCGATCACGACCGCTACGCGGAGTGGATCGAGACCTACAGCGGCGCCGAGTTCACCCGGCTCGCGGAGTGGGCCAAAGGGCTCGTCGACAAGGTGACGGCCGGCGCGACTGAAGCGGACCGCGAGCGATATCGGCGTCTGTTCGAGACCTCGGCACAGTTCGAGTACCTCTTCTGGGACGCCGCCTGGAACGGCGAGGAGTGGCCGCTTTGATCCGTTGCATGCGATCACGTTCCACCGTGAGATTTCCAAATTCCGGTTCACTGGCCCGTGAGAGCGCGTGTCATTCCGATTTCGATCCGCTACCCTTTTAGGTTCGGACCGAAGACTAATCGCTACAGTCTAGTGGCGTGGCGTGGAAGCGTCACGGCATGACGACCAGCGTGCTCGTGCCGTCGTCCCTCACCCGGGAAGCCGAGGACAAACGCGAGGCGACTCGCAAACTCGGCTACGTGGCCCGTGCGGCCACGGTCTTCCGGGCGGATCGGCTGACGATCATCCCCGACCCAGCGGGCGAAGGGAAGTTGGACGGCGGGTTCGTCGAGACCGTCTTGCGGTACGCCGCGACGCCGCCGTACCTCCGAAAGGAGGTGTGGGGCAAGCGGGACGAACTAGAGTCCGTCGGCGTCTTGCCGCCGCTCCGCGTGACACCACGGACCGGCTCCGGATCGGACGATTCGGGGTCGTTGAGACAGGGACTCGTGACCGAGGTCGGATCTGATGGGCGCGTTCGGGTCAATTGCGGCATGCAACACCCGATCTCGCTCGGTGTGCCTTCCGGAACGGAAGTCGCCGAGGGGGAGCGCGTTGCCGTCAGGATCTATTCGCGACGACCGGTCCGCGCGAAGCTCGTCGACGAACCCCTCCCGGGGTTTGCTGTCGACCGTGCGGACCTGGACGAAGCGCTCTCGCGTGCCGACGCTGGCGTGCGGATCGCCTCCTCGCGCTACGGTGTCGAACTCACGACCGACCGTCTCGGCCAGCTGGTCGAGGCGATCCACCGTGAGGACGACGGCGTGGGCGATCTAACCGTCGCGTTCGGTGCGCCCGAGCGCGGGTTGCCCGCCATCTTGGGGGTCGACCCCACCGAGGTCGGGCCGACTGCGATCGAGGCGGTCACCGGATCCGAATCGGGCGGCGCCCGATTCGACCTCTGGCTGAACACGATCCCGGATCAAGGCAGCGAAGTGGTGCGAACCGAAGAAGCGATGTTCGCAACGCTTGCCTGTCTCAGTCTCACGGAGTGAGAATCCGATGCCACAACCAAGCAGACCACGCAAAGGCTCGATGGGCTTCAGCCCGCGCAAGCGGACGGCCAGCGAGACGCCGCGGTTCAACAGCTGGCCCGACGACGACGGACAGCCTGGCGTACAGGGGTTCGCCGGCTACAAGGCCGGGATGACACACGTCGTACTCATCAACGACGAACCCAATTCGCCACGTGAGGGAATGGAGACGACCGTTCCCGTCACCGTCGTCGAAACGCCACCGATGCGCGCTGTTGCGCTTCGAGCTTACGAAGACACGCCGTACGGACTGCGACCGCTGACGGAGGTCTGGACCGACGAGTTCCACCCGGAACTCGAGCGGACGCTGGACCTTCCCGAGGAACCGTCCGACGGTGCGGAGGAACAGATCGAGGACGCGCTCGAATCGGGCGAGTTGGGCGACGTGCGTCTGATCACGCACACCGTGCCCAGCGAACTCGACGGCGTCCCGAAGAAGAAACCCGACGTGATGGAGACGCGCGTCGGCGGCGGTTCGCTCGCTGATCGCGTCGAACACGGGATGGACCTCATCGAAGACGGTGGGGAACACTCGATGAACGACGTGTTCCGCGCGGGCGAGTACGCGGACGTCGCGGGCACCACCACGGGCAAAGGGACGCAGGGTCCCGTCAAGCGCTGGGGTGTCCAGAAGCGCAAGGGCAAACACGCCCGCCAGGGCTGGCGACGACGGATCGGCAACCTCGGTCCGTGGAACCCCTCGCGCGTCCGGTCGACGGTGCCCCAGCAGGGCCAGACCGGGTACCACCAGCGCACGGAACTGAACAAGCGCATCCTCGACATCGGTGACGACGACGTCACGCCCGAGGGTGGCTTCGTCAACTACGGTGAGGTCGACGGGCCCTACACGCTGGTGAAGGGATCGCTGCCCGGGCCGAACAAGCGCGTCGTGCGCTTCCGGCCGGCAGTGCGCCCGAGCGACAGCCCGCGACTCGATCCCGAGTTGCGCTACGTCTCTACCGACTCCAACCAGGGGTGACCTGAATGCAGGCTACAGTATACGATCTGGACGGCGAGGCCGACGACGAGGTCGATCTGCCGGCGGTCTTCGAGACGACCGTTCGGCCGGACCTGATCTCGCGTGCGGTCGAAGCCGCCCAGGCAAACCGAAAGCAAGACTACGGCAGCGACGACTACGCCGGTCTTCGGACGCCAGCCGAATCGTTCGGTAGCGGCCGCGGACAGGCGCACGTCCCGCGCCAGGACGGTACCGCAAAGCGGGTCCCCCAGGCTGTTTCCGGCCGTCGGGCTCACCCGCCGAAAGAGAGCACGGATCGCGGTCTCGATATCAACGACAAAGAGCGTCGGAAGGCGATCCGCTCGGCCATCGCGGCGACGGCCGACGCCGACACCGTGGCCGACCGCGGCCACGAGTTCGACGCGGACCTCGAACTCCCGCTGGTCGTCAGCGACGACTTCGAGGACCTCCTGAAGACCCAAGACGTCCTCGACGTGCTCGAGGAACTCGGCGTCGCCGCCGACATCGAGCGCGCGGACGAGACGAAGATCAAGGCTGGCCGCGGGAAGTCCCGCGGACGGAAGTACCGCCGGCCCAAGTCGATCCTGTTCGTCACGAGCGACGAGCCCTCGAAGGCCGCGCGAAACCTCGCCGGAGCCGACGTCGCGACAGCGGGGGAGGTCAACGCGGAAGATCTCGCGCCCGGCGGCGACGCCGGTCGGCTGACGATCTGGACCGAAAGCGCCGTCACGGAGGTGGCCGACCGATGAGCGTCCGCGACGTGATCAAGCATCCACACGTCACCGAGAAAGCGATGGACAAGATGGACTTCCAGAACAAGCTGCTGTTCATCGCCCACGTAGACGCGACGAAAGCCGAGATCGCCGAGGCGGTCGAGACACAGTTCGACGTCACGGTCGAGAACGTGACGACGATGGTGACGATGGACGGCGACAAGAAAGCGGAAGTGACACTGTCGGCGGACGACGACGCACAGGAAGTCGCCTCACGAATCGGGGTGTTCTAAGATGGGACGACGCATCCGCGGACAGCGACGTGGTCGCGGCACGCCGACGTTCCGTGCCCCGTCGCACCGCTACAAATCCGATCTGCAGCATCGTACGGTCGAAGACGGCGACGTCGTCTCCGGGACGGTCGTCGACATCGAACACGACCCGGCCCGTTCGGCGCCGATCGCGGCTGTCGAGTTCGAGGACGGCGACCAGCGGCTCGTGCTCGCCCCCGAGGGGATCGGGGTCGGCGACGAGATCCAGGTCGGCGTCAGCGCCGAGATCGCACCCGGAAACACCCTGCCGCTGGCGGAGATCCCGGAGGGTGTCCCGGTGTGCAACATCGAGGCCAACCAGGGCGACGGCGGCAAGTTCGCCCGCGCCTCAGGTGTCAACGGTCGGCTTATCAGTCACGATCGATCGGTTGCGGTCGTGCAGCTGCCCAGTGGCGAGTTCAAGCGTCTCGACCCGCAGTGTCGGGCCACGATCGGCGTGGTCGCCGGCGGCGGTCGAACGGAAAAACCGCTGGTCAAGGCGGGCAAGAAACACCACAAGGCGAGAGCACGCGGCATGGTCTGGCCACGGGTGAGCGGGGTCGCGATGAACGCGGTCGACCACCCCTTCGGTGGCGGTGGTCGCCAGCACCCCGGCAAGCCCAAATCGATCTCCCGGAACGCCCCGCCTGGCCGGAAGGTCGGGGACATCTCCTCGCGACGGACGGGTCGCGGTGGTAACGAATGAGTTCTGACTATCAGATCGGCCACGAGGGCGAGTTTACCTACCGTGGCTACACGCTCGAGGAGTTGCAGGACATGGAGCTTGAGGAAGTCGCGGAACTGCTACCCGCCCGTGTGCGGCGAAGTATCGAACGCGGTCTGTCCTACGAGAAACAGCAGTTGCTCGAGGAGGCTCGCGAGGCCGACGAGGAGGAGACGGCCAACAACCCGATCCGGACGCACTTGCGGGATATGCCGATCCTGCCCGAGTTCGTCGGGGTCACCTTCGCCGTCCACAACGGCGAGAGCTTCGAGCGCGTGAAGGTCGAACCGGAGATGCTCGGGCACTACCTGGGCGAGTTCCAGCTCACGCGAACGTCGGTCGAACACGGACAGGCCGGCATCGGGGCGACCCGATCCTCGAAGTTCGTACCGCTCAAGTAATCATGGGAATCAGCTACTCAGTCGACGCCGACCCCGAGACGACCGCGAAAGCGATGCTCCGGGAGCGGCAGATGAGCCACAAGCACAGCAAGGCCATCGCCCGAGAGATCAAAGGCAAGACCGCCGGCGAGGCGGTCGAGTACCTCGAAGCTGTCATCGATGGGGACCAGCCGGTTCCCTTCCGACAGCACAACTCGGGCGTCGGCCACCGAAAGAACATCGACGGTTGGGATGCCGGTCGCTTCCCCGAGAAGGCCAGCAAGGCCTTCCTGGACCTGCTGGAGAACGCCATCGGTAACGCCGACGAGCAGGGCTTCGACGGCGAATCGATGGAAGTCATGCATTGTGCCGCCCACAAGGTCGGCGAGACGCAGGGTCGCCAGCCCCGTGCGATGGGGCGCGCCTCCCCGTTCAACAGCATGGAAGTCGACGTCGAACTCGTCCTCGAGGAGGTCGAAGAATAATGGCCGACGAACAGCAGTTCATCGAGGACGGGCTCCAGCGGACCCAGATCGACGAGTTCTTCGCGGAAGAACTCGGTCGCGCGGGCTACGGTGGCATGGACGTCGCCAAGACGCCGATGGGGACCCAGATCGTCCTCATGGCCGAAAAGCCCGGGATGGTCATCGGCAAAGGCGGGAAGAACATCCGCAAACTCACGACCACCCTGGAAGAAGAGTTCGACCTCGAAGACCCGCAGGTCGACGTCCAGGAAGTCGAGGAGCCGGATCTGAACGCCCAGATCGTCGCGGATCGACTCGCGAACGCCCTCGAACGCGGCTGGTACTTCCGGAAGGCCGGTCACACCACGATCGACCGGATCATGGAGGCCGGCGCGAAGGGCGCGGAGATCGTCCTCAGCGGAAAGGTCACGGGGGCACGCT
>JBMCBU010000121.1:0-5931 GCA_048623335.1 Halapricum sp. | reverse complement strand
GGAACAGTTTGGTCATCTCGGTGATCTGGGCGACGCCGGTCGCGCCGACCGGGTGGCCCTTGGCCTTGAGCCCGCCCGAAAGGTTTACCGGCAGGTCGCCGTCGGCAGTCGTCTCGCCCTCGCGGGCGGCGGTGATGCCTTCGCCTTCCTCGTAGAAGCCCAGCCCCTCGATCGCGAGCACTTCAGCGATCGTGAAGCAATCGTGGACCTCCAGGAAGTCGACGTCGTCGTTGGAGATGCCGGCGTCGTCGTAGGCTTCCCGGCCGGCGTCGGCGGTCGCGGGCGTCCAGACCATCGAGTCGCGCTCGGCCAGCGCGAGGTTGTCGGTTCCCTGGCCGGTCCCGGTGATCGCGACGGGCGTCTCCAGGTCGTGTTCGGCGGCGTACTCCTCGCTGACGAGGATCGCCGCGGCCGCGCCGTCGGTGATCGGCGAGGAATCGAACAGTCCCATCGGCAACGCGACCGGCGGCGCGTCGAGTACCTTCTCGACGGATATTTCGGTCTGATACTGCGCGAGCGGGTTGTTCGACGCGTTCGCGTGGTTCTTGACGGCGACGTGAGCCAGGTCCTCGCGATCGCCGCCGTGGACGGCGAAGTACCGCTGGGCCATCAGCGCGTACGCGCCTGGGAAGGTGATCCCCTGCCGGATCTCCCAGAGGTCGTCGGCCGCCACCGACAGGCCGCCGGTCGCACCGGTCGTGCCCATGTTGTGCATGCGCTCGACGCCGCCGACAAGGACGACGTCTGCCTCGCCGTTACGGACGTCCGTGACCGCCTGCCGGACGGCCATCCCGCCGGAGGCACAGGCACTCTCGACCCGTGTGGCTGGCGCATCGATCCCAACGGCTTTGGCCATCAGCGGTCCCATGTGCCCCTGGTTCTCCGAGAGTTCGCCCATGAAGTTGCCGACGTACAGCGCGTCGATATCCTCGCGGTCGATCCCGGCGTCGTCGATAGCGGTGCCCCCGGCTTCGCCGAAGAGGTCGCGACCGGTTCGCTCGGGGAACTCCCCGAACTCGGTCATACCGACCCCCGCGATGTGTGCGGATGCCATCTGTATTGGATCCTCCGTGTAATGGCAGGGCCTACCCAGTGATATAACTTCAGTTATTTCGTGTCCGTTCGGCGGCGACACCGCTAGACCGGGAGGACGTACAAAAGCAGGTAGACGACGATCCCGAGCGCGAACGAGATCAGCCACAGGCTCGCGGCAATACGCCCGACGCGCGGGTGAAGCGTCTCGCCGAGTTCGGACGGCGCGTACGTGAGCGCGAGCAAGAGCACGTAATACACCAGCGGCAGACAGACCACCGCCAGCAGTATGTGGATCCCGAGGACGGGATAGTAGACCCACAGTTTCAGTGTCTGTGGTCCGTCGAACGGGGTCGGGCCTTCGATCGCGACCCGGAGGAGATACAGCCCGAGAAAGGACAGAAAGAGTACGACGCTCGCGATCATCGCCAGCTGGTGGTCTCGCACGCGTCCGGCCCGGATCGACCGCCAGCCGTAGGTGATCGTCCCGATGGCCAGCGCACTGATGAGAGCGTTCGCGTGCGGGATCACGGCGAGAACCCCCGCCGGAAGCGCCGGCAACAGCGTCTCGGGAACGAGCTGTCTCACGGCCGTGATGACGAACACCAGCGAGACGACCGTCAGCAGGCCGGTGACGAGCGGGACACGTCGACTGAGTCTCTCACGCATCGATCTGCCGTTAGCCTGACGACTGTAAATCCATTCCGGATCGACGAGTGGCCTTCCGTGTCGCCGGTCGTACTGCAGGCTATCGGCTCGGAAGCATTCACCGTCCAGGCTGTTTCGAGAGGATACCGCCGAGAGTGTCAATACCGAATCAGGCCGTTTTCGAGATGCTTCGGTCTCGTCGCCAGGTAATAGCCCAGGCTTGCGACGTGCGCGAGTAGCCCGAACATGCCGACCAGTCCGACGGTGTTACCGCTATATTCGACGACCTCCAGGATGTACGGCGTGAGAATCGGGTTGACGCCGAGGACGAACGCGGCGAGCCCCCCATAGATGCCGACAATCGAGAGCGCTCGTAACAGGCCCGACACCCGAGCGTCCGAGTGGACGGCCACGAGCCACTCCCAGAACCGGCTTCTGAGTTCGTCTGCTGTCATCACTGTGTGGCTGATCCTTTGGACCACGTACGCAAAACGGTAGTGATTGTCTCACAGGTGTCGTCGATCCACCGCCGCTCCGACGAAAACCACTTTAGGCCGTCGGCGAGTCGTCTCTGACATGTGCGCGTCAGGCGCTGGAACGATCGGTGACGGCGAACCGGCCTGGTGGAAAGAAGCGGTCGTCTACGAGATCTATCCGCAGAGTTTCAACGACAGCGACGGCGACGGGATCGGCGACCTTCCCGGAATCATCGAGAAGGTCGATTATCTCGACGAGCTGGGGATCGATGTCGTCTGGTTGACCCCGCCCTACGATTCGCCGCACGCAGACAACGGCTACGACGTCCGCGACTACCGATCGATCCTCGACGACTTCGGGGACATGGGTGACTTCGAACGGCTGCTCGAGGAGCTGCACGCCCGGGACATTCGGTTGATCCTCGATATGGTCCTGAACCACACCTCGGACGAACACGAGTGGTTCCAGAAGTCCCGCCGCGAGGAAGACGGCTACGAGGATTTCTATCACTGGGTCGACGGCGATCCCGAGGAGCCGCCGAACAACTGGACTTCGGGGTTCGGCGGGTCGGCATGGAGCTACGACGAGACCCGCGAAGCGTGGTATCTGCACCTCTTCCACGAGAAACAGCCCGACCTGAACTGGCGCAATCCCGAGGTGCGCCAGGAGATGCACGACGTCGTCGAGTTCTGGCTAGAGAAGGGGATCGACGGGTTCCGGTTCGACGTGTTCAACGTCATGTCCAAACCGGAGGGCTATCCCGACGGCGATCCCGACGGTGGCTGGGTCGGGATGGAGCACTTCGCGGACGGCCCCCGAATCCACGAGTACATCGGCGGCCTCTACGACGAGGTACTCTCCGAATACGACGTGATGACTGTCGGCGAAGGGATGGACATCACGCCGCGGGCGGCAAAACGCTACTGCGGCCCCTCCGGTGACGGGCTGAACATGGTCTATCACTACGACCACACGATGCTCGATTACGGCGAGGGCGGCTGGTGGGACGTCGTCGACTGGGAAGTCTCGGAGGTCCGGGACGCGCTAACCGAGTGGGTCCACCAGCTAGAAGTAACAGACGCCTGGAACACTGTCTACCTGGGGACCCACGACACACCGCGGATCGCCTCGCGGTTCGGCAACGACGATCGCTATCACTACGAGTCGGCGACGATGCTCGGCACGCTCCTGTTGACGTTTCCGGCGACGCCGTTCTGCTTCCAGGGCGACGAGATCGGCATGACCAATTACCCGTGGTCCTCGCGCGAGGAGATGCGCGACGCCGACGCCACGAACCGCGTCGAGATCGCCCTCGAAGAGGGTCGCGCCGAGGACTTCTCGGACGTGCAGGACGTCGTTCGCTATCGCTCGCGTGACAACGCTCGTACGCCGGTCCAGTGGTCCGACGACCGCAACGGCGGGTTCACCGACGGCGAGCCCTGGATCCCGGTCAATCCGGCCAGCGAGGCGATCAACGTCGCCGACCAGCGCGATCGCGACGATTCGGTGCTAGCGTACTACCGGCACCTGATCGAACTGCGCCACAGTGAGGACGCGCTGGTCTACGGTGTCTACGATCTGCTCGTCGAGGATCACCCGCGAGTGTGGGCGTTCGAGCGGACGGTGGACGACGAGACGCTGCTGGTCGCGCTCAACTGGGCGGGTCGTACGTCGCGAGTCGACCTCTCCGATAGCGGGACCGTCCAGTCGGTGCTTGCCAGCAATTACGACGACCCCGGAACGGACCTGGAATCGCTGGCACTACGACCCTACGAGGCGCGGGTCTACCGGCTCGCCTAGGATAGCGGTACTTCGGAGGCCGACGACCTGGAATCGGTAAACTACAAATGTTGTAAACGACCACAGACAACTATGGATAGTCAAGCCGACAATGTGGCCGAGATAGAGCGCACCTGGTGGAGAGATGCCGTCGTCTACCAGATCTACCCGCGCAGTTTCAACGACAGCGACGGCGACGGGGTCGGTGACGTTCCCGGAATCATCGAGAAGGTCGACTATCTCGACGAACTGGGGATCGACGTCGTCTGGCTCTGTCCGGTCTACGACTCGCCGAACGCGGACAACGGCTACGACATCCGTGACTACCGGTCGCTCATGGACGAGATGGGGACGATGGCCGACTGGGAGCGACTGCTCGAAGCGTTACACGACCACGACATCAGGCTCGTGATGGACCTCGTGGTCAACCACACCTCCGACGAGCACGAGTGGTTCCGGAAGTCCCGCCGTGAACAAGACGGCTACGACGACTACTACCACTGGGTCGAGGGCGAGCCCGATCAGCCGCCGAACAACTGGGAGTCGTTCTTCGGCGGCCCGGCCTGGAGCTACGACGAGACCCGCGAGGCGTGGTATCTGCACCTCTTCGACGAGAAACAGCCCGACCTGAACTGGCGCAACCCCGACGTCCGGGCGGACGTCTACGAGATGGTCACCTGGTGGCTCGATAAGGGAATCGACGGGTTCCGCATGGACGTGATAAACCTGCTCTCGAAGCCCGAGGAGTATCCCGACGGCGAGGTCGATGGGTCTCCGATCGGCAGCGAACACTTCGTCGACGGCCCCCGCATTCACGAGTACCTGCGTGAACTCTACGAGGAGACGTTCGCCGACTACGACGTGATGACCGTCGGCGAGATGGTCGACCTCGACGTCGAGACCGCGAACGCGTACCTCGGCGAGGACGGCGACGGCCTGGACATGGCCTTTCACTTCGATCACATGTCTCTCGATTTCGGCCCGGACGGCCGGTGGGACATCGGTGAGTGGTCAGTGTCGGACTTCGAGGAGGTCTTCACCGAGTGGCAGACCGGCCTCGACGAGACCAGCTGGGACGGAATCTACTGGGAGAACCACGACCAGCCACGGGTCGTCTCCCGGTTCGGCGACGACGAGCAGTATCGCTACGAGTCGGCGACGATGCTCGCGACGCTGTTGTTCGGCCTTCGGGGGACGCCATACGTCTATCAGGGACAGGAGATCGGGATGACAAACGCCGACTTCGAGTCGCTGGCGGAGGTGCGTGACGTCGGTGCACGCCGACCGGTCGAGATCATGCTCGAGGAGGGCGAGATCGACAGTTACGAGGAGATCCGTGACGTCGTCAACTACCGCTCGCGCGATCACGCCCGGACCCCGATGCAGTGGTCCGACGACCGCAACGCCGGGTTCACCGACGGCGAGCCCTGGATCAAAGTCAACGAGAATTACACCGACATCAACGTCGACTCGGCCAGGACGGCGGACCGATCGGTCTGGTGGTACTACCGAGAGTTGATCGAGCTTCGCGAGGACGAGGAGACGCTGGTCTACGGCGAGTACGATCTGCTCGACGTCTCGGACCCGGTATACGCGTTCACTCGGACGCTCGGGGACGACGAGTTGCTCGTCGTGTTGAACTGGAGCGATCGGGAGCAGTCGCCGTCGCTGTCGGTCGAGGACGCGACGCTGTTGATCGGGAATTACGAGGACGAAGCGCCCGGACTCGACGCGTCACTTCGGCCGTACGAAGCGAGAATATATCGGCTCTAGCACGGTTCGCGTTCTCGTCCCGCCTCTGTCCCGCAAGACGCGTTCTAGTCTCGCATCTGGACGATCTCGACCATCGAGTAGATCGGGACACCGAGGATCTCGTCTTCGCCGTGCTTGTCGGTGAGCACGACTGCCGCTTCGACGTCGCCGCCCCGATTGCGGATGTGCTCGATCGTCTCGGTCATCGTCTGGCCGGTGTCGATGTTGTCGTCGACGACGTAG
>JBMCBU010000120.1:0-6047 GCA_048623335.1 Halapricum sp. | reverse complement strand
ATGGGTTTCTACGCGAATCCCTATGAGTGTTTATCATATCGGCTCCTTCGCTGAAGTATCGAAGCTGGTAGTTCGGAGCGTACGTCATGTTCCCGTCATTGCTCTCGACGGGCTGGACCTGCCCGAATTCGACGAGCATCTCTAACTCGTCTTTCGTGGTTTGCCACGACGACACCTGCGCCTGTTTGCGGACCCATTCGACGGAACGAGGTTCTGTGAGTGTCGTCGCGATTTTTCTGACCCGCTCTCGGGACGAGAGTCCAGCCGTCCACGCGTCGAGTCCCGTGTCAGTCATACTCGCGGCTACGCTGTTTGATCTGTTAGTTCTTTGAATGGATCACATAGATGCGAGAGTGCTCGCTATTCCAGGCAGGCCGCGACGACCTTCAGGAGCTGCTCGCCGCGCACTTCTTCGGCGAACAGCGGGACGCGCTTGACGTCGTGACCCCGGAAGACGTCCTGGGAGCGCTGGAGGGCCTTCTGCTGGACGTCCCAGCGGCGCTTGCAGAACTCACAGCTGTCGAGGTTCGGCGAGACGAACCAGTCGGCCTCGATGTCGGCGACGTCGGCCAGGTCCTCCATCACGCGGTTGACGACGATCGTGCCGACCGGAATGTCGAACTCCTCGAGTTGGGTCAGGAGTCGCTCCGATTCCATGACACTGAGTTCTTCGGGGACCATGACGACCCGAAAGTCCGTCTTTCCCGGATCCTGCAGGACTGCCCGCAGATGCTCGATCCGTCTGCTGAGCTCGCGCAGATCGCCCATCCCCTCCTCGAGCTGTTCGTCGCTGTCGTCACCGAACATCCCTGTTACCGACTCCATGACGCCGCTCATGCGCTCGCGGAAGGCGATCAGCCGGCCGAGCATCGTCTCCATCACGTCCGGCAGTTCGAGCAATCGAAGGGTGTGGCCGGTCGGTGCGGTGTCGACGACAACGCGGTCGAAGCGGTCGTCGTCGAGATATTCCAGCAGCAGGCGCATCGCCGCGGCCTCGTCGGTGCCTGGCATCGCGGCCCCGAAGGGGTCAGCCATGTCCTCACCCAGCATGTCCGCGAGCGGGCCGAGACTGTCCTCGACGCCCAGCGGGTGCTCGCCGAAGGCGTTCTCGGGATCGATCTCGACGGCGTACAGGGGTATGTCCTCACGGATCTTCGCCGGCTCGCTCGGGATGTCGGTTTCGAGCGTGTCCGACAGCGAGTGTGCGGGGTCGGTCGAGACGATCAGCGTCGCGGTGCCGTCGCGGGCGCTGGCCAGCCCCGTCGCTGCGGCCATGGTCGTCTTACCCACACCGCCCTTGCCGCCGTAGAGGACGTAGTCGGGGGCGTCGACGCCCGTGGGGACGGCCGCGTCGTCGATCTCCTCGACTGCCTCGACGTCGATTTCGCTCATGGTCGGCGCTACCGGGGCCGGGCTTGTGTACTCGTCGGTCTCGATATCGAGGACGCCACCGATAGTCGCCGGCAGGACTACCGTCCCGCCCAGAACCGCTCGATCTTCCCCGAGAGAAAGTCGGGCGTCATGCGAACGAACTCCTGCTGTTCGGCCGGGGACAGGTGGCCGTGAACGCTGTGACGTGCCTCCTCGGCGTATCGCCGATCGGCCAGCACCCGGACGCCGACCTCCTCAGCCCCGCGGATCACCCGCCCGATCGCCTGCCGGGCACGCCTGACAGCCGGCACCGTCAGCGCGTACTCGAAGGCGTTGTCCTCGCCGAAGGCGTCGCCGTAGGCCCGCCGGACGGCCTGCACGCGGGGCGAGCCGACGTTGACCAGCGGGACGCCGACGACTGCAGCCGTCGAGAGCTTCGCGCCGTCGTAATCGACACCCTCGGTGAGCGTCCCGCGCGTGCTCGTGACGATTACTTTGCCGTCGCCGTCGAAGAACCGCTGTTTGAGCGTTTCCGTCTCGTCGTTGCCCGTGCTCTCGTCGACGAGGACTGGTTTGTCGATCACGTCCCCGAGGTACGTCCCGGCCCACTCTGCCTCTCGATAGCTGGGCATCGCGATCAGGACGTTCCCCGGGCTGCGCGCGACCGCACGGAGGACGTGGGCGTACTCGTCGCGGGTGTTCGTCCACTCGGACTGGTCCTGGGTCGGCTCGTCTCGATTGCGCGCGGTAAAGGGACTCGCGTCGACGATCCAGCTCGCGCGGTTGTCCTCGGGGAACCGCAACGGATACGATCGTGTCTCGATCGGTCGCCCCGGCCCTTCGGTGTCCTCACTCGCTTTCGACCTGTCGCCGGTCCGCAGCGCGTCGAGACCCGCGACCTTCGTGAACACCGACAGCGGTGACAGCGTCGCGCTCATCAGCAGTCCACCGCCGAGCGCGTCGAAGATCTCCCGGAGTGCCTCGGTCGGCATGCAGTCGAACAGGACGAGTCCGGCGGTGTACTCGCGTTGCCACCCTTCGACTCGCTGGTCGTCAGTCGGGCTACGTTCGAGCTCGATCTCCCGGAGCTTGCTCGCGTGATCGCGCTCCCACCACCGGGCCATGATGGCGCCCGCCGCGGCGGCGACCGGCTGGCGGGCGATCCCGAGCTGGTCCATCGTGTCCTCGACGGCCGCGCCGACTTTCGGCAGGGCTCGCCACAACGATCCGGTGTAGCCCTCTTCACTCGCCCACTCTGTCAGTTCGTCGGTCTCGACTGTCTCGGGATCCCTGAGCGGGATCTCGATGTCGCGTTCGGGGAGTGCGTCCGGATCAACACGCCAGTCGCGGCCAGTCTCCGCGTCCAGAGCGCGCTCGATTCGGTCGTCGAACCACCCGAGCAGGTCGTCGTAGAACTCGTGGGCCCGCTCGACCGCGGCCAAGTTCACCTCGTGGCTGGTGAGTCTGGCCTCGACCTGCGCGCGATGATCTGACGATTGTCGAGCACGCTGCAGCAGTTGGTAGTGATCGTTTCTGGCCTGCACGAGCGTCTGACGGCCGAGTCGATCCGAGAGGAGATCACGGACGCGTTCCTCCAGACGGTGGGCCTCGTCGACGATCACGAAGGTGCGCTCGTCGAGTACCTCGGCCAGCAGCGCTCGTGAGTCGGGATCGAACAGGTGGTTGTAGTTGCCGACGACGACGTCAGCGTGTTTCAGCAGGACGCTCATCGCGCGATGCGGGCAGGTCCCGCGCTCGGTGGCGGCCGGCAGGTACTGGTCGGCAGTGAGGACGTGGTTTTCGCCCGCGCTGAAGTCGATCGGCGAGGCCCGATTGCGGGCGTACCAGTCGGCCTCGAACGGGCAGTACGTCGGCGGGTCGTCCCCGCCGATCGATTCCGGTGCCGTGGGCTGGCTCTTCCGGTAGGGAGAAGTCGTCCCGGCTGTCGAGAGTGCACTGCCGAGTGACTGCTGGCCCGCCGCGTCCGCGCGGGCGGCTTTCGCGAGGTCGCTTGCCACCTGGGGATCCCACCACATTTCGTCGGGGTTCCCGCCGATCGCACCTGCCGCGGCGGGAGGCTCGTTGGCGCCGTCGCCCTCGGCTTCGATCAGGTCGGCGGTGTGTTCTCGAAGGTCCTCACAGCGGTCGTGGACGCTCACGTCCGGCGGGAACACGCCTTCGCGGCCGTACGGACAGAGGTCGCGTTTGCCCACGAGCGCGATGCCTGCCAGGGGGTGTTCGAGGCCGCCGTTGAGCGTCCGGAGGTCGTCGACGAACTGCGTTAGCTGTTGTTTGACTGGGGTGACTACGACGGCGTTCTCGTAGTGCTCGCCCTCCCGGAGAAGCGTCGCCGCGGCGGTCAATGCAGCCATCGTCTTGCCGGTCCCACAGGGTCCCTCCATCGCGAGATAGCCCTGCCGCTGGGCCACGTCGATAGCCGACTCGATCGCGTCGGCCTGGCTCTCGTAGGGTCTCTCGAAGCCGAAGTACTGCTCCCAGTCCGGGTCTGGCATCGAACACTCCGTGTTGGGATGTGACCGAACTTGAACCCCCGGAATCTCGTGTGGCCGATCAGCAGAGATCGAGGACGATGTCGATGACGTCCTCGCCATGTTCGGTCGGCCGGTAGGTCACGTAATTGCCGTCACGCTCCGTCGTGACAAGCCCGGCGTCTTTCAATTGCTTGAGATGATACGAGAGCTTCGAGTACTCCATGTCGAACAGTTCGACCAGGTCACAGACACAAAGCGGCGACTCGCCGAGCAATCGCATGATCATGACACGCCGTTCGTCGGCGAGCGCTTTGAACACACTATGGGCGGTTGCGACGTCACACGTCGAGGAGACCTCCGCTAGATCGTTTGCTGTCTCGGGTTCGATACGGATGTCGTCGGGTGCTGATGACATCTGCTTGCTCGAGAATAGGGGACGCACGCAAATCAGTGTATGCATCCCGAAGCCGATAGGTCGGACTATTTTGTCCGCAAGAGATCGACGAGCTGGTCGACGTTGGGGATCTCCCCTTCGATCGCGATATCGCCGTCGACGGCGACCGCGGGCGTGTGCATCACGCCGTACTCGATGATCTCCATCTGCTTTTCGACTTTCTCGACGGTCGCATCGACGCTGCCGTCGAGCTGGTCGAGCGCTTGTTTGACGTGCTTTTCGGTCTTCTTGCACCTGGGGCAACCAGGGCCGATGACTTCGATTTTCATAGTTGGTGTGGTGTTTGTGGTGTGTCCGTGTTAGTTGTGAATCGATACGTTACAGCAACAGGCCCCACAGCAGTCCCGCACCGGTCGCGGCGACGGCGACGAGACTGATGTACAGGGCGGTCTGTTTGGTGCCGATGGTCTTCCAGATGACGATCATGTTCGGCAGCGACAGCGACGGGCCGGCCAGCAGCAGCGCCAGCGCGGGTCCGTCGGCCATCAGGCCGTTCGTGTAGCCGAACAACGACCCGACGATTGGCACCTCGAGCAGCGTGGGCATGTACAGCACTGCGCCGATGACCGACGCCACTCCCGCCGACAGGAACGTCGTTTCGCCGAACAGTTCCTGGGTCAGCAGGCCGGGACCGACCTGGTGGGCGGTGAAGGTCTTCTCGCCGACCACGATCGTCTCGAGGGGGTGATAGCCCTGCCCGATCGCGGCGAGCGCGCCGATGATCCCGATGATGAACGTCCCGATGATCAACAGCGGGAAGATCGTCCGGGTGAAAAACCAGGTCTCTTCGAGCCACTCGTCGATCTCATCGCGGTCGAAGCGGACGTACAGCAGGTAGCCCAAAAGCGCGAACCACGGTGCGAGCAACGGTGCCTTGACGGCCCAGGTGAGCAGGCCAGTCGCCGCGATCAGCAGGATTGCGACCTGGCTCCCGAAGAAACCAGCAGTCACCCACGCCGGGCGTCCGACGTCGGTGACGACCTGGCCACCGTCGGTGGCGACAGTCTGGCCCTCGGGACTCTCACTGTCGTCGCTCGAACCGAAGACCAGCGCCATCGTCAGTCCGATCGCCCCGGCCATCGCGATCGCGAAGAACGCTCGAGCACCGCCCAGCGGCAGGCCGAGCACGCGCGCGGTGAACACGATCGCCAGCACGTTGATCGCCGGGCCCGAAAACAGGAAGGCCGTCGCGGGACCGATTCCCGCGCCTTTCTTGTACAGCCCTGCGAACATTGGTAGGATCGTGCAGCTACAGACCGCCAGCGCGACGCCCGAGACGGAGGCGATCGAATACGCCTGGAGTTTCGGGGCGTCCCCACTGAGGTATTTCTTGACGAACCGGTCCGACAGAATCGCCGAGATCCCACCGGCGATGAAAAACGCCGGTACCAGGCACGTGATGACGTGCAGGGTCAGGTACGACAGCGTCTCGTCGATGCCGGCCCGTATCACCGGCACGAGGAGGTCGACTGGAGTCACAGTGCTACCACCATTTCAAACTATCCTAAAACGCCGCCACGTATATACCTACTGGTTTCAAACAAAATTGAAACAGCATAAATCGTAAAGGACCATGATAAATTGGTTTGTTCGGGGTCCGAAGCCTGATGGCGGTCGTGTACCGATATACAGGCACGGCGGAACGCGGTCGTGTGGCCGATCTGGAGCAAACACACGGCAGTCAGGATGAGTCGTCCGGTTCGGCGGTCCCGACGGAGATGCCGTACGAC
>JBMCBU010000119.1:0-6094 GCA_048623335.1 Halapricum sp. | reverse complement strand
TGGACGGTGCCAGCTGGCGGCTGCTCGATCCCTGGATCGAGGCAGGAGAGCTGCCAAATCTCGAAGCGGTGCGCGAATCCGGCACCTGGGCGGAGAGTCGGAGCTGTCTCCCGCCGGTGACGTTCCCGAACTGGAAGTGCTACGCCTCCGGCAAGGACCCCGGCGGCTTCGGCGTCTTCTGGTTCGAGCGAGTCGACCTGGAAGCCGGGGAGATCACCGTCTGCAACGGCGGGGACTTCGACACGCTCGAACTGTGGGACTACCTCAACGACGAGGGGCTGTCCGCGGGCGTGATGAACATGCCCTCGACGTATCCGCCGCGAGAGATCGACGATTTCATCGTCTCCGGCGGCCCGGACGCCGTCGAAGGTGAATACCGGTCGATCGAAAACGGGTACACGTCCCCGCCGGGGCTGGCCGGGGAACTCCAAGACCGTTTCGGCTATCGGGTCCATCCCGAGCCACTGCTGTCGAGCAACGACGAGACCGGCGCGGAGGTCGAGGCGATCCTCGAGTTGTTCGAGGCGCGTTTCGAGGCCGCGCTCACCCTCTTCGAGGAGCGCGAGCTGGATTTCATGCACCTGACGCTGTTCTACCTGAACGTCCTGCATCACTTCTTCTGGGACGAGGAGCCGACAAAGCGCGGCTGGAAGCTCGTCGACGAGTGGATCGGCCGCCTCGCCGACCTGGAGGAGACGGACCTGATCGTGATGTCCGACCACGGCAGCGGCCCGACCCAGACGGAGTTTTACGTCAACGAGTGGCTGGCCGAGAACGGCTATCAAGCACGGACGCGCTCTGTCGGGAGCGCCTTCCAGCAGGTGGGATTGACCCGCGAGAACGCGCTGGCGATCGCCAAGCGACTGGGGATGGTCGAGTTCCTCTCGCGTGTCGTCCCCGAGCGGGTCCAGCAACTCGTCCCTCAGGAGGCAGGAGTCAAGCGCGGCCAGAAACTCGACGCGATCGACCTGCCGAACACCCGCGCCGTCGCGAGTGCCCAGGGCCCGATCTACGTCAACCCTGCCTACGACGTCGACAGCGTCGTCGACTCGTTGATCGAGGACCTCCGGACGATCGAAGACGAACACGGCCGGATATTCACGAACGTCTACCGCGGTGAGGAGGTCTACAGCGGCCCGTACGTCGATGAAGCACCAGAGGTCGTCGTCGAGCAACGTCCCGGTGTCCACGTCAACGACGGGATCGGCGGCGGCGAGATCACGACCGAACCGGCTCGCTGGGCCGCCGAGAACACCAACACCGGGATCTTCCTCGCGTCCGGTCCCTCCTTCGAGACAGGCGGCCAGCGCGAACAGATTTCGATTACCGACATCGCGCCGACGGTCCTGGCGAGCGCCGGCTGTGCGGTCCCGACGGACATGCGCGGAGGGGTGCTCGACGTCTTCGTCGACGATCCCGACGTCGAAACCCGAGACCCGCTCGAATCGGCCGGTCTGCAGTCTGACGCGGGCGAGGAAGTCTCCGAACGGCTCAAGCAGCTCGGTTACATGGAGTGACTCCGCACTTCGGCTCTGTATCGCTTTTACGAGTACGTGCGACGGTCCGCGGAAGACTTATACAGCTTCATGTGAGAGATGAACACGCATAGAATGTTCGAACAGTTCTCCCGCGGGTACTACCTCGGGCGCCTCTACGTCGAGCCACAGGACTACGACCGTGCGACGCTGTGCCGCGCGCAGTACGAGCAGATCGCCACGCAACTCTACGCCGAGCAGACAGACTCCGTATCGGCACAGACAGCCCGCGCACCCGAGCGCCCGCTCGTGATGAAACTCGGGACGCGACACTTCCGGGTCCACGGCGAAGACGGCGTGCCGGCCGACACGCTCGCGGTTCCGCCGGAGATCCTCGACGACGACGCGCGGATCCGCAACCCGCCCGCGCTCAGGGAGGTCTTCCTCGCGAAGGCCGACCGGGCAGAGCAACTGCTGGAGATGGAGCAGTCCCTGCCCGATCAGACCGGGATTTAAGCGTCTTCGTCTCCCGGATCCGGGTATGCTTGATGAGTTGTTCGGTCGTGCCGAACTCAAAGAGCGCATCGAGACGCTCGAAGCGGAGAAGGCCGAGCTGCAGGACCGCCTGGAAGCCGAACAGAACCGGCGGAAAGACGCCGTCACCGACAGACAGGCCGCCGAGCGACGCGTCAACGAACTCGAGGATCGGATCACACAGTTACAGGACCGGATCGACCGTCTCGAAGACGGCGAGCAGGTGCTGGCCTACCGGCGACGCGAGCAACTCACCGGCAGGCGCGTCGGGAGCGTGCTCGACCGGTTGACATCGCTTGCGGGCGACCCGGAGAGCGTCCTCACGGCGGTCGTCACCGACGAACACCGGGTTCCGAGCGAGGTCAGGGAGGGCTTCGGCGAGCGCGCGGCACTGGTCTCCCGCGCCGCACCCTGTCTGGCGATAACTGACGACGCCGGGATGGTGAGCGTTGCCTTCGACGTGCCGAATCCACCGGAGGCGTTCGCGACGTGGGGCGACAGCGTCGAACTCGACCGCTCGTGGTTCGAGCCGACGGGGCGGTTCACGCTCGCGCTGGTCCGCTCTGACCTGTTCGCGATGGGCGTCTACGAGGGACGCGAGCGGACGGCCTTCCACGGCTTCGACAGCGAGCTCAAGAGCAACCACTCCAAGGGCGGGTTCTCCCAGTCGCGCTTCGAGCGGATCCGCGACGGGCAAATCGAGACGCACCTGGGCCGCTGTCAGGAGGCACTCGCCGAGCGGCCCGACGACGCGCCGCTTTTCGTCGTCGGCGAGAAAAGCGTTCTCGGAGCAGTCAGCGACGCCGCCGACGCGACCGCCGCCGTCGATGCCACGGGCGACCCCGAACAGGCACTCGATCAGGCGTTCGAGGACGTCTGGACGGTCACGCTGTACGGGATCTGATAGCGGTCGCTACAACGATTTACCAGCGGTCTAGGAGATTGCCCCGCGGCTTGACCTCGAGGCGGTTCACCGGTGTGAATGCATGGAGTCGCGCGGTCGATCCAGAACAGAGTTACAACGACTACCATGACGGCGTCCCGGCAGCTGTGTCGGCCTCGATGCAGTGATAGCGTACTCATAGTCGGACGACGTCTTCCCCGGTGCGAGTAGCCGGGACGACCAGCATCGTCTGCGTTTCCGGGCCGGGTCGTACGCGACGGCGGGTCGTCGCTCTCCTGTTAGCTGGCTCACCGTTCGACACGCATGAGTGTGGGGAGACCACGATACCTGCCCCTGATATCGATATCGATAGGCAGACGGACCGATTTATGCCGACCGAGAGTGTACAACCGAAAGATGGGGTCGCCGCACGAAGTGCTTGTCGTGGACGAGCCAACTGTCGCAGACGAAATCGCTGACGCTCTGTCACGAGCGGACGGTCGATTCGACATAGTGACGTCGACGACGGCAGATGCTGCACGTGACTGCCTCGATGACCGGGAATACGACGCCATCGTCTCCGAGGTCGCCCTCCCAGAAAGCGACGGTCTCGACCTGCTGGAGTCAGTTCGAAAGGATCGAGAGAGTACTATTCCGGTCGTCATATTCACGTCTGAGAACGACGAGCGCGTTCCGATCGAGGCCCTCAATCTCGGTGCCGACCGATACGTGCAAAAAGGGGACGACGTGCAAGCGAACGGAGAGGAGCTGGCCACTGTCGTGCGCTCCGAGATCGACCGATACCGGGAACGAACCCAACAGCAGTTGTCCAGAGACATCGTCGAGCAACTCGACGATCCGGTGATGTACCAGGATCTCGACGGCACGTTCGAACGGATCAACCGAGCTGTGGCCGACTATGCGGATCTGCCGAAGTCAGAGTTGCTCGGTTCCGACGAGCACGCGTTCATGGACGAGGCGGCTGCTGACACCATCGCGTCGAACAAAGCGCAGGTACTCAGAGAAGAGACTGCGCTGAGCTACGAGATCCGTCCGTCGTTCCCGGCGGTAGGCGAGCGGTGGTTCTCGACGTTGCGATACCCGCATTACGACGAAAACGGGCGTGTTGACGGGACTGTTGCCATCTGTCGGGACGTCTCGGAGTTGAAACGCACACAGCAGGAGCTCAAAGCGGAACGCGACCGGCTGGAAGAGTTCGCCAGTTTCGTCTCACACGACCTCCGGAACCCCCTGAGCGCAGCGAGTGCCCGGCTCGAATTGCTCGGTGAAGACTGCGATTCGCCGCATCTCGAGAACATCGAGGCGAACCTCGAACACATGGACGATCTCATCACCGACCTGTTGTCGCTGGCACAACAGGGAGACATCATCGGCGACAGCGAGCCCGTGCAACTGGGTGAGTTAGCCAGGGAATGCTGGGACAACGTCGAGACAAGCGGTGTCGAGCTGGTTCTCGGAGACGTGCCAGTCGTTCGAGCCGATCCGGATCGGCTTGTGACACTCCTAGAGAACCTGTTCCGGAACGCCGACCAGCACGGCGGAGACGATGTGACCGTCACTGTCGGTGGGATGGCTGACGGCTTCTACGTCGCCGATGACGGGCCGGGAATCCCACCGGACGAACGGGACGCCGTCTTCGAGAGCGGCTATTCGACCGAGCAAAGAGGGACCGGATTCGGGCTGGCGATCGTCAGGCAGGTCGTCGAGGCCCACGGCTGGCAGATCGAAATCGCGGACAGCGAAGACGGCGGTGCGCGCTTCGAGGTTACTGGAGTCGAGACGGTCGAGTCGTGACGGCCGTTCGCGTTTCCGATCGAGATGCACAAGACAGTGTTTTGACGGACGCTACAGCCACTCGGCGAACGACTCGGTCTCGCGACTCCGCAGGATGTAGGTCCGTTGCATCCGGGCGATCGCTTCCGGGAGGTCGAGACCGTCTTCGAGGTGCTCGCGGACGCGCTCGATCTTCCAGCCGCTGGGTGTCGTCTCCGCGCGCCAGCGCGCCCGGATCGGATCGAGGTACTCCGCGTGATCGTCGATACCCTGGACTTCGAGCCCGTGCTCTGCGTACTCGAACACCTCCGAGAATATCTCGTCCGGATCGGTCGTCCGGTCGCCGTCCGCGTTCACCCAGGCCAACTCCGCGTCGAGACCCTCCCTGGCGGCCGCGTAGAAGGCCGATCGAGTGACGTCCCACGGGAGGTCGGTGATCGGATGGTCGGCGGCGACCAGCCCGCGTATCAGTCCAGCAGTCAGCGCCTGCAGACCGACGACGTCGGTGACGGTCGGCTGGGTGGGGAGCGGGCGGTACTCGATCCTCACCGAGCGTTCGTCGCCGGCTCCCTCGACCGGATCGCCGCCGATCACACACCTGACCCACCGCCAGTAGGTGCCGCGCTTGTGCTCGAACTCCCAGTAGTTGTCCGTGTATTCGTCTCCCGAGCCGGCGTCGAGCCACTCGCTGAGAAACGGTGCGACGACGTCGTCTTCGCGGACGCGATCGACAACGTCCGTCACAGCGTCGAGGTCCGGCGGGACCCGAACCTTCGGGTTCGGGGTGACGTTGACCGACTGTTCGAAGACGGCGATACGGAGTTCGTGATGGGTCGCTTCGAGGAGTCGCTCGGGGTCGGCCACGTCTTCGTAGAGATCTGCGGGAACAAACGGGGAATTGCTCGCGAGTGCCAAAAGCGGCCCCATCGTTCGGATCGCCGCGTTGTAGTGTTCGGGAAACGCCGCCGTGGACGGGATCTGCAGGTGTGGCTGGATCGACGTCGCCAGCGACTCCAGCAAGATTGTCGGGAACGACTGCTCGACGCCCGGTACCGACAGGTCGATCGAACCGCCGGTCCGTTCGAGCAGGTCGTTGTCGATCGCCACGTATCGCGGGTCGGTCCGCATGTTCCGCGCCAGCCGAATTCCGTCGAGATCGGTCGTCGCCGAGAGGTACTCGACGGACCCCGCGTCCGGTGGGATCGTCCACATCGCGTCGAGGACGAGCGCGCACCCCTCCTCGCCTGCGGCCGCGCGAGCTTTCCGGGTCTCCATCTCGATCGCGGTCGCCTGCGCGTCCAGACCGGCCGCGTCGAAGGTGTTCGGATCGGTGTTGATCTCGGCGTTGTGTAGCCCCAACTCCTTGCTGACGGCGTCGGTGTCCTCGAAGATGCTTCCGGGGATCTGG
>JBMCBU010000118.1:0-6134 GCA_048623335.1 Halapricum sp. | reverse complement strand
AGAAGGCGTCGATGAAGCTCCCGCGGTCCGGGCCGTAGTCGTAGTAGTAGGAGTGTTCCCAGACGTCGAGCGCCAGGATCGGGTGGCTCCCCCACAGCGCGCCCTGGTCGTGCTTGTCAACGACGAGGTTGCGCAGCTGCTTGGCGACGGGATCGTACACCAACAGCGCCCAGCCACTGGCGGCACCCGCGGCGGCCTCGAACTCGCCTTTCCAGCCCTCGTAGGAGCCGAAGTCTTCTTCGATGCGCTCGCGAAGCGCCCCATCAGGCTCGTCGCCGCCGTTGGGATCCATGTTCTCCCAGAACATCGTGTGCAAGTAGTGGCCACTGCCGTTGTGGGTGACGCTACGGATGGCTCCACCGGACGAACCGAACTCACCGGCTTCGCGGTTCTCCGCGAGCGTCTCCTCGGCACTCTCCAGGCCGTTGACGTATCCCTGATGGTGGGTGTCGTGATGCCAGGTCAGCACTTGCTCGGAGATGTGCGGCTCCAGCGCGTCGTAGTCGTACGGGAGTGGTGGCAGCTCGGGGTCTGAATGTTCACTCATTGGAATATCACCGTCTGTACTATCGATTGGTAACCTGTTAAACTTTGAGGAACCGTTCGGTAACATACCACAAGAACTGCTGGACGGCACAGTGGGCTGCTGTCCGTCTCACGCCCTCCGGGCACGGCTACCACAGCGACCGTCACGCCTTTTCGCTGCCCGAACGAGAGTCCGACCATGGACGTGACCTTCCTCGGAACGGGAAGTGCGATGCCGACCGGCGATCGGTTCCAGACCGGGCTGTTAGTGGAGGCCGGATCGGACCGACTGTTACTCGATTGTGGGAGCGGCGTCGTGCACGCGCTCCAGCGGACGGACGCTGGATACGAGGGTGTGGACACGGTCCTTTTGAGCCACCACCACCTGGATCACGTCTCTGACCTGCTAGCGCTGCTGAAAGCTCGGTGGCTCGCCGGAGCCGATTCGCTGGCGATCGCCGGCCCACCCGGCACGTCGACACTCGTGGCGGATCTGCTCGACGTTCACGACTACCTCGACGGCCGCATCGACCTCGCGGTTCGCGACCTCACCGGCAGGCCGTTCTCGCTGGCCGGCTTCGACGCTCGAACGTTCGAGACGACCCACTCGATGCAGTGTTTCGCCTACCGGCTCACCCACCCCGATAGCGACGGGACGTTCGTCTTCAGCGGCGACAGCGCGGCCACGCGCGACCTGCTCGTGTTCGCCGACGGAGCCGACGTGCTCGTCCACGACTGTTCGTTTCCAGACAGCGTCGAGACGGAAAACCACGCGACACCGAAGCGACTAGGGCGTGCGCTCCGGGATGGCGACGCCGAATTCGGACGCATCTACCTGACACATCTCTATCCGCACACGGACGGCCGCCACGAGGGGATGCTCGATTCGATCGGCCAGTATTACGACGGGGACGTCCGGTTCGCGTCCGACGGCCTGACGATCAGTCTCGACTAGACGCGCTGTAGCGAGATTCTAAACTCCGCGCCGCCGTACTCACTGTCGGTCGCGTCGACCGACCCGCCGTACGATTCGATCAGCGCACGGACAAAGCCCAAGCCGAGTCCCGTCCCGTTGCTGTCCGGCCCCTTCTGACCCATCTCGAACAGTTCGTCGCGGATCGCTTCCGGGATCCCGCTGCCGTCGTCGGCCATCGTGACGATCACCTTCGAGGGCGTCTCCTCGATAGCCATCGAGACCGTGATTTCCCCCTCGTTGTGGACGGCGGCGTTCGAAAGCACGTTCTGGAAGACCGAATCGAGCAGGTCACCGCCGTATACTCGATAGTCGAACTCGTCGGGCTCGAACTCGATCGTGAGCGACTCGTACTGCGAGCGGACGGTTTCGACGACGGACTCGAGCACGTCTCTGAGATCCTTGGGTTCCGTCTCCTCTTCGGCCTCCAAGGTCGAAACGAGGTTGCCGACACGCTGGATGAGGTCGCTCGAGCTCTCTGCTGCACGACGGATCTTCTCGGCGTACCGTTCTTGATCCCCGTCGAGTTCCTCTCTGAGAATGTCGGCGAACCCGGAGATGACCTGCAGGTCGTTTCCCAGGTCGTGGCGCAACAGCCGATCGTAGAGTTCGATCATCTCCTTGCGCTTTTCGAGGTCGGTACGCGCTCGCTCGAGTTCTTCGCGCGATCGGATGTTACTGATCGCCGTCGCGGCATGCGATGCGAGCATCTCGAGCGGCGTGGCGTAGCTGTCGACGACACCGTCGTCAGTGGTCGTTCTGACGACGAGTACGACCACCACGTCGTCGACAATCGTCGCCGGCACTGCCAGTGCACCCTCGACGCCCAAATCGTCACGTACACGAGCGTCACTTCCGGTCTCGATCGTCGTTTTGCCCGACTCGACAGCCGCTCGTGCGACCGAACTCGGCGGGTCTCCGGCAGCACGTTCCGGGTGCGTGCTATCGATGACCTGTGGCTCACCCTCCCGCACCTCGATAACCGTCGTCGACGTGAAATCGAACAGCAACGACACCGCTTCGAGTGTGAGCGAAACGACCTCTTCGACGGTTTCGCAACTGTTGAGCGCCTGCCCGTAGTTGTTCAAATCAGCGACCTGCCGGGCGAACTCCGGCTGTTCTTCGAATGACATCTGGGCGGTGTCGATCCAATTACTTCTATATCAGTGTGTCAATACAAAATCGTTTCGATCACCACACAGCTGCCAGTCACGACACTCGATTCACGATATTCGATAGCGAAGTAACGCGGCGATACCACCGAGATTCGAGAGTTGCTGGCCGGGATCGAACTCGCCAGAAAAGACGGTCACGTCCCCACCTTTCCGTTCGGTCGTCTCGATGACCCGGTCGATGTCCAGATCCCACTCGTCCGCACCGGACCGCTCGGACCGGAGGTGTTCGTCGAGCACGAGCAGGTGTTCGATCGCACCGTAGTCGGCCGCTTCGGCGACTTCTTCGGGGCCGTAGGCGACTTCTGCACCGGTCGCGATCCGCTCGGTCAGTTCGTCGATCAGCTCGGCCTCGTTGGCGATCCGTGTCTCCTGTTGGATCTCCTCGACCGCGCCGCGCTTGAGGACCTCGTGGACGCCCCGGTCCCCGACTGCACTGGTATCGACGGTCGTGATCGAGTCGGTCAGTTCCGGCACGTTTTCCGCGACGTACTCGAGGGCATCTCGCTTGGTGAAACCCGGACCGGCGAGGACGATCGCGTCGACGTCGAGGCGACGAAGGACGGCCGTCAACTCCTCGAACAGCTCCTCGCGAGGGCGGGCGTAATCGCCTTTGCCGGTCGGCCCGGCGATGCTCGCGCGCTCTTCGGTCCCGTACTGGGCGACCGTGTGGACGTACGCCTGTCCCTCCTCGACGGTCGCGATGGCGACGTCGGGGTTGTCGGCGGCTTCCTCGGCCTCCTCGAGACGGTCGAGTTGATCGGGGTTCCATACTTTCTCGATGTCGAGTTCGGTGTGTTCCTCGACGTTGATCGTGTGGTGGAGTCCGAGCTGGTCTTCCCGCGAGCACTCGGCGATGACCCCCGAGACGCGCAGTCGGTTGGCGAACTTCGCGAA
Organism: Halapricum sp.; assembly: GCA_048623335.1. Lineage (GTDB taxonomy): Archaea > Halobacteriota > Halobacteria > Halobacteriales > Haloarculaceae > Halapricum. The sequence continues at coordinate 2,567 of JBMCBU010000118.1, read as the reverse complement.
CTCGACGTCATCGACGTCCAGTTTGACCCAGAGGTGTTCACGCTCGCCGCCCGTGTCTCGGAGTTCCTCCTCGTTGCGCTGGATGCGTCGGGTGGTGTCCCCGGCGACTTGATCGCCGGGATCGATGACATACGAGAGATGCCACAGATCGTCGAGGCTCTCGGGGACGACGGTGATCCGTTCGCCCCTTCCCTCGACGGACTGGCGCTCTACGATTCGCATATCTCTCGTTCCGACTGGCGGCGGTAAGTGCCTGCTGGTACTGGCGTCTGGCAACTGCCCCGGCCGGTCAGTGCTCGCGATGGACGAGCGTTCCGGGCCGCCCACCCGAAAGGAACGTCCGCAGGTCCGCGGGGCCGAACACCGACGCTGGCGTCTCGAGCTCCAGCAGCGCCCGCACCTTGGCGGCCATCCCCCCAGTGACGTCGGTCGACTCGCTTTCCCCCAGTGCCGACGCGACCGTCCGAAAGTCGTCGATCCGGTCGATTACCTCGCCATCGCCACCGAGGACGCCGGGCACGGTCGAACAGACACCGACGCGATCGGCACTCAGCCGGTCGGCGAGCAGCGTGACGATCTCGTCGCCGCTGAGGATCGTCGCTCCCTCCCCCGCCTGGACGACCACGTCGCCGTGGGTGACCGGCACGAACCCCTCGGCGAGCATCGTCGCGATCGGTTCGCCAGGAAACGCCGTCAGTCCGTCGCGGTCCCGGAAAGCGACAGAGAGCGGGCGAACGGGAAGCGCCGGCACGCCCCGGTCCTGCAGCGCCTCGACGACGGTGCCGTTCAACTCGCCCATCGCGTCGTGGATCTCACGAATCCCCGTCGCGTCGTGGTTCCCTGTGGTGTCGGTGACGCCGTGAGCGGCGGCGTTCGGGTGGCCGAAGCTTCCGCCACCGTGGACCACGACCAGGTTCTCGGGATCTGTGCCGCCCATCGTCTCGGCAACGGCGTCGGCCGCGTCCTCCAGTGCCGTCCGATCCACGGTCTCGGGCTCGTCCTTGTCGGTGACGACGCTTCCGCCGAGTTTGAGGATCGTCGTCACGGTTCCACCCGGACCCCCTCGATGTCGAGGTCGGCCCGGAAGACGGATTCACACCCCTGCGTGTACCGGAGCGCCGTCTCGGTCCCCTCGTTTGGATCAAGTGCCACGATGCAACCGCCACCGCCGGCACCGGTCAGCTTGGCACCGAGTGCGTCGCCCTCGCGGGCCGCCCAGACCATCGCGTCGAGCGAGCGAGAGGACACGCCCAGCGCGGATAGCAGACCGTGATTGAAGTCCATCAACTCGCCAAGTTCGTCGAGGTCTCCGGCGTCCAAGGCCTGCTCGCCTCGACGAACGATATCGCCGATCGCGGCCACGGTGTCGGCGGCGAAGTCGTACTCCTCTCGCAACTGTCGGACTCCGGCGACCAGCGCGCCGGTGTCACCCGACCCTCCGTCGTAGCCGACCACGAACGGCAGGTTCGGCACGTCCTCGATCCGGCGACAGTCGTCGCCTTCCACCCGGACCGCACCGCCCATCGCCGAACAGAACGTGTCCGCGCGGGAGGCCTGGCCGTCCTGGACCTCGTACTCGACGCGATAGGCGCGGTCGGCGATCTCCTCGGCGTCGAGTTCGATACCTAGCTCGCGCGTCGCGGCGTCGATGGCGGCGACCACGACCGCGGCGGAGGAGCCGAGTCCGGCACCGAGCGGGATCGCGCTCTCGATCGTGACGTCGAATCCAGCCTCGGGCGCATCCGCCGCGTCTCGCGCCTGTTCGATCGCCTCGTTGACGTAGCCCATCCCCTCTTCGAGCAGGGGCTTGGCGACGTCGACGTCCGGCGTCCCGGTGGCGTCGCCGTCGTATTCGACGGTGAACCCGTCGAGCGTCAGGTCTGTCGCGTTGACTCGCAGTTTGTCGTCCTCGCGGCGTCGTGCAGTCACCTGAGCGCGACGTTCGATCGCACAGGGAACTGCGGGTTCGCCGTAGACGACCGCGTGTTCCCCGAAGAGATACACTTTCCCGGGGGCGCTAGCTGTGACCATATCCGTTCGTTGCACTCCGGGGTGCAAAGTGTGTTTCCAACGGAGGCCGGCGCCGGACAGCCGACAATCACGTCGCCCGCCGATCCGGCAGGTCGATTTCCTCCGGTGCGGGCATCCAGAAGTAATCGAACGTCGCCCCCAGCGACAGCGGCAGGACGACGACCCCGAGGACGACCACCGCCGGCGAGCCGAGATTCGGGCCCAGCCCCAACCCGCCGGCGAGCACCAGCGTCAGTGCCAGCAACACGATCGATCCCACGAACGCGACGTACACCAGACTTCCCCAGGACGTCGACAGCCGAACTCTGAAAAATCGGGTCAACAGCGCCGCGACGGCGCTGTTGAGAAGAAGGATGACAGCGAGTCCAATCGCGTCCGCAACGTCGACCATATCCCGAGTACTGGCTCGACGCTCTTTGCGGTATCGTCCGAGGCAATTTGTCGGTGGCGCTCTCGACAGCTCATCGGGATTCGCGTAGAAACCCATCGATTCCTCTCGGGACATCGATATCCATCACCCGATCGGAGGTGGTATT
>JBMCBU010000117.1:0-6196 GCA_048623335.1 Halapricum sp. | reverse complement strand
GTGCTCGTGGTCGTCGATCGCGAGGAGGGCGCGGCCGAGAACCTCGCCGAACACGACCTGCGACTGGAGGCGCTGGTGACCGCCTCGGAGTTGCTCGCCGACAGAAACTAGCGCACTTGTCTGGGAGCATCCGGTAGCCACTACAGCCGTTGATCCCAAAGTCGTGCCTATTTCCGCTGTTTTCTCTATCGATATATTCATATTCGGGACGTAGCAACGCAGGATCATGAACCGCGTCGAGAAGACGACCCTCCAGTTGCGCGCAGTCGAGATCCTCAGAGCGCGCAAGGAATCGCTGACATACGAGGAACTGGCAGCGGAGACTGGCCTGCCGGCCGGCGATCTCAACCGCTACGTCAACGGGCACGTCCTGCCGGGTCTCGACCGCGCTCGCGAGGTCGTATCCGAGTTCGGCCGCGAGACGATCGCCGCGGAACTGGACGCCCGGCTCCGGACCGACGAAGAGAGCTACATCGACAACACGGACGTCGTCTTCGACCAGTCGCTGCTGGACGCTGCGGCGGTCGTGCTCGCCGAGGACGTCGGTTTCGAGCGGCCGGACGTGGTGCTCACCGCAGCGACTGACGGCATCACCTTCGCCTCGGCGGTCGCCCGGTATTACGGTGCCCGAACCGTCTACGCCAAGAAGTCCCGCGAGACCGCCGTCGAAGAGTTCGTCGAGGCGCGCCAGCGCGTCACGCCCGGCATCGAGTTGACGTACTCGCTGCCCGCCAACGCCATCGACGCCGGCGAACGCGTCCTCGTCGTCGACGACATCGTCCGGTCGGGCGAGACACAGCGACTCCTGCTAGATGTCGCTGACCAGATCGGTGCCGAGGTCGTCGGCGTGGCCGTGTTGATCAGCGCGGACGAATCCGGCCTCGACAGCGTCCGGGGAGTCGTCAACGGACCAATAGTGGCGCTGACGAGTCCGTGATGTATACACATTCTTGTATATATTCTCCGATTCGGTCATAAAGACATAAAGCATATCGTAGTGATATGCTCGTTTGTGTAAGATGGTACGGGAAACACTCGCAGAATATTTCGAATTCGACAAGCACGAGACGGACATTACGACCGAGCTGATCGCCGGGGCGACAACGTTTCTGGCGATGGCGTACATCATCGTCGTCAACCCGGCAATTCTCTCGGAGGCGATCCTCGGGTATAACGAGGCGGGTGAAGTCGCCACGGAGACGACGATCAACGGTGAAGTCTACACGCAGGGAGAGATCTTCCAGATGCTGGCGGTCGTGACCATCCTGGCGTCGGTGGTCGCGATGCTGGTGATGGCGTTCTACGCCAAACGGCCGTTCGGGCTCGCGCCCGGCATGGGGTTGAACGCGTTTTTCACTTACTCGGTCGTCGTCGGCCTCGGGGTCCCGTGGCAGACGGCACTGGCGGCAGTCTTCGTCGAAGGTGTCGTCTTCATCGCGTTGACTGCCGTCGGGGCGCGTCGGTACATCATCGAACTGTTCCCCGAACCGGTGAAGTTCTCCGTCGGTGCCGGTATCGGTGTGTTCTTGCTCTTTCTCGGGCTTCAGGAACTCGAAGTCGCGGTCGCGGATCCGGCGACGCTTGTGACGCTGGGCGATGTCGCGAACAATCCGGTTTCGCTGCTCGGCCTGCTCGGTCTCGCGATCACACTCGTCCTGTATGCCCGAAACGTCCGTGGCTCGCTGATCATCGGGATCATCTCGACGGCGGCGCTGGCGTGGGCGCTCACGCTCGGTGGACTCTTCGAGCGCGGGACCGTCACACCCGCGAATCTCACCGAGCCGCAGTACGACATCACGCCGCTCGTCGGTGCCTTCCTCGACGGGTTCCAGGACATCGACCCGGTCGTGTTCGCGGCGGTCGTGTTCACGTTCTTCTTCGTGGATTTCTTCGACACGGCCGGGACGCTCATCGGCGTCTCGCAGTTCGGCGGATTCCTCGACGAAGACGGGGACCTCCCGGAGATGGAAAAGCCACTGATGGCGGACGCGGTCGGTACGACGTTCGGTGCGATGATCGGCACCTCGACGGTGACGACGTACATCGAGTCCTCGACTGGCATCGAGGAGGGCGGCCGAACCGGTCTGACCGCGCTGGTCGTCGCCGCGCTGTTCCTGGCGTCGCTGGTTTTGATCCCGCTCGTGACGGCCATCCCGCAGTTCGCGGCGTACATCGCGCTGATCATGGTCGGGATCCTGATGCTCCAGGGCGTGACTGACATCGACTGGAAGGACCCAGCGTGGTCGATCTCCGCCGGACTGACGATCACGGTGATGCCGCTGACGACCTCGATCGCGAACGGGCTGGCAGCAGGTCTCATCGCGTATCCGATCGTAAAGACGGCGATGGGAGACTACGACGATGTCCATCCCGGCCAGTGGGCGATCGCCATCGCGTTCATCCTCTACTTCTACGTGACGACCAGCGGCGTCATCTTCTAGGGCGGCACGTGCCGCCATCGCTGGGCTCTTTTCGCTCCAGTGTCAACCGAGACTCAATGACGAACCTCGAAGTGTACGTCCTGTCGGGCTGTCCGTACTGTGCGAAAGTCACGAAGAAACTCGACGAACTGGGCCTCGAATACGAGTCTCACGAGGTTCCTGCGAGCCACAGCAAGCGCTCCGAAGTCGAGGCGATCAGCGGACAGACCGGCGTTCCGGTACTGGTCGATCACGACAACGACATCGAGGGCATGCCCGAGAGCAGCGACATCGTCGAGTACCTCGAAGAGACGTACGGGAACACCGGGGCCTGACCGGCGTCCCCGCCGCCGATCAGAACGGCGGCTCGGCGTCCCCGTCGGCGATCCGCCGCAACGTCTGTTCGTCCATGTTCTCGACGACGTGATCGGGCATCGCCTCCGGGAGCCGGTCTCGGAGCTCGTCCGCTCCGCCGTCAGTCGCCGTCCCGCTGTCGTCGAACCGGGCCGGCACGTCAGTCTCGTGGCGCTGTCCCTGCCAGTTGCCGGCGTCGGTGACGTGACCGAACTGTACCTCACCCGGCGAGCTGAGTCGGTCGGTCGCGTCGCTGATATCGTCGATCTGTCGCTTCTGGTGGTCCATTTCGCTCGCGATCGACTCAATCTCGGTGGCGATGTCGGCCGCCCGACCGTGGAGGCCGTCGACCATCTCGCTGACCTGTGTCGTGCTGTCGGCCTGCTCGTCGGTCGCGGTCGCTACTTCCTCCATGCTCGCGGCGGCAGCGTCGACCTGTTCGTCGATGTCGATCAGCGTCTGCTCGGTCTCCTCTACGGCTTCGACGCTCTCGGAGACGCTCCGCTCGACTGCGTCGAGACTCGACGCCGTGGCGTCGATCTGCCCGGTCACGTCGTCGATGACGCGCTCGATCTCGGTCGCCTGCGTCTGTGCCCCCTCCGCGAGGCTCTTGACCTCGTCCGCGACGACTGCGAAACCTTCGCCCGCCTCGCCGGCACGGGCAGCCTCGATCGAGGCGTTCAGCGCGAGCATGTTCGTCTCGTCGGCGATGTCGTCAATCACGTCGACGATGTCGTCGATCCGGTCGATCGCGTCGACGAGGTCGTCGATGTGCTCGGCAATCTCCGCGCGCGCCTTGTCGACGTCGTCGATGCTGTCGACGGCGTCTGTCGCCGCGTCCCGTCCGTCGTCGACGAGGTCGCTGGCGACCGTCGAGGTCTCGCTGGCCTCGGTGCTGGCGGCGGCTATCTCTTCGATCGTGGCGCTGAGATCACTCACCTCGGCGGCGACCGCGTCGACGTCCTCGCTGAACTCGTCGGTCGTCCCGGCGACGCGGTCGATGCTCTCGTTGACCTCATCGAACGACGCTCGCGTCTGCTCGACGGCCGTACCGACCTCCGAACGCATCTGCTGGGACTGTTCGATCTCCTCGCGCATCTCGGCCGCATACGAGTAGAGGTACGTGTCGTTGACGACCTGCATGTCGAGATTGAGGATCCGTACGACCGACTTCAGCGTCGCCGCTGTCGACTCCAGCTCCCCGATCGCGGTCTCGGCACTCTCCTCGTCGAGTTCCCCGCGGTAGGTCTCCGCCAGCCCGTTGGTCAACTCGTCGACGAACACCGTAAGCACGTTGCCGAACATCCCCGCGAAGTAGTGCAACGGCATATCGATGCGGTCGTGCAACCGGCCGATCCGCGTCCGGTGTTTGAAGTACTCGCGGTCGTACTCGCCGCCGACGGCAGTGCGGTAATACCCCGAGACGATCGCCCGGAGCGCCTCGTCGTCACGCGGGGATCTGGCGGTGATCTCGCGGGTCTCCCGCGTCGTGTAGATCGGTTCGAGAAACGCGTCGATCAGGTCGGATTCACGCTGTTCGATGACTGATTGCAGTGATTCGAGGCGCTCTGCGTCGTCCGCGTCGAAGTCGATGAAGTCCTTGCGCCACTCGATCTCCTCGTGGTCGAGCCCGATTGCCTGCGTCAACTCTTCGGGCGTCGCGTTCGTCCCGATCGACTCACCTGCCGCAAGCGACCCGCGACTGTCCAGCTGATCCATACTACCGGATCGTGGTGATAGAGGGTGTTAAGTCATTATCTCTGATTATCAGCCCTGAAACGCAGTGATCGACGGCGACCCCGTGTCGGCTACCACGGATCGTCCTGTAATGTTTTCCGTACGATCTGCGACAGGCCCCGGACAGCAGACACGCGCACCTAGAACACCGAATCAGCGGTCGCGGCCCCGACGACGCTGAAGATCGCGCCGACGGCGACGGCCCGTGTGGTGACGATCGCCCGCTCGCGGGCTGCCAGATCTCCGAGGAACTGATCGGGAGCGGTCACGACCAGCGACAGGAGTATGACTGATCCAAAGGAGATGGACATCAGCGAAATAAACCGCAACGGTATCCCGACCACTTCTGGCTCGTTCTCGGGATCGCGATCGTCGTCGGCCTCGTATAGCGCCCCGTAGCCGATCGAGACAACGAGCCCGACGACGACCAGCGCGTGCCAGTTGGTCATGTTCTGTGCCAGATCCCACACCTCCTCGGTGACGACGAACGGGCCCGCGAGCAGAAACCCGCCGACGAACTGCTGGGCGACGTCGGCGACCCTGAACCGCGATCTCGGCCGGAACATGCAAGTCAATGGTCGTGACTGCCGTAAGTCAATTCCGCATCGGGCGTCCCGGACACACGGCGAGACCGGTTCGAACGCCTGCCGATACGCGGCGCGGACCTCCGCCCTCTCGGCCCCGGAGATCGTCCGCTGACGCTTGTGATCGTGACCGTCGATTCCCGGCCCGTCTTCGTCTGCCGACGCCGCATCCGGTGTGGCCGTGTCCGTCCCGGTGGCGTGGGGTCGTTCGGCCCGCTGATTTGATCGTCCCGCTGACGAGACCGGGTCGATGGCTACGTCTCGGGTTCCATCGGAACCGAGGGGCGACGCCGTTCCACTGGCCCCATCCGAAACGCACCGCTGTTGGGATATATCGGGCTATCAATGGATATGTATTCAATTTCTACTCGAAACGAAGGGGTCGGTGGCCGACGCTCGGCCGACAGTCGAACCCGTTTTCACCGCCGCGGTATTGGATCGAGATATGAGCGTACGCGAGGAATTCGACGAGTGGGCAGCCGAGGGTCGCGACCGAGGGATGGAGGAACGCCACTGGCACACTGCCAAACACGCGCTCGCGCGGATGCCGATCGAGGACGGCGACACCGTACTGGATCTGGGCTGTGGGAGCGGCTACGCCGCCCGCGCGATGCGCGAAGCCGGTGGGGCCAAACGGGCGTACGGACTCGACGGCTCGCCGGCGATGGCGGGCAACGCCAGCGAGTACACCGACGACGAAAACACGGGGTTTCTGGTCGGTGACTTCGAACACCTCCCCTTCGAGTCCGGGAGCATCGATCACGTCTTTTCGATGGAGGCCTTCTACTACGCGAGCGATCCGATGGCGGCACTCGAAGAGATCCGGCGCGTCCTCCGTCCTGGCGGGACCTTCTACTGTGCGGTGGACTTCCACGCCGACAACCCCCATACCGCCGAGTGGACCGAATACGTCGACGTCGAGATGACCCGCTGGTCGCGCCGGGAGTACCGTGACCGCTTCCGTGCGGCCGGCTTCCACGTCGCCGAACAGGACGCCATCCCCGACCGCGAGGTCGAGATCCCGCCGGCGGGCGAGTTCCCCACTGAAGACTGGACGAGTCGCGAGGCGATGGTCGAACACTTCCGCGAGCACGGGACGTT